>NZ_QSHS01000029.1:30551-30873 GCF_003467795.1 Collinsella sp. AM36-4AA | reverse complement strand
CCAAAACCATCTCGTCAGCCCGGCGACCACCCCTCCCAAAGATTTTCAAAAAAGTTGTTGACGTGCGCGTAACGACTCGTCTAATATATCCCTTGCGCGATGGACCTGTAGCTCAGTTGGTTAGAGCGTCCGGCTGATAACCGGGAGGTCACAAGTTCGAATCTTGTCAGGTCCACCACTTTCTTTCGCAATAAACACCCCAGCGAGAGCCGAGTCGCCGCTGGGGTGTTTATTACTGTCTCCGTGGGGGTTTAGCTCAGCTGGGAGAGCGCGGGCTTTGCAAGCCTGAGGTCAGGGGTTCGATCCCCCTAACCTCCACCAT
>NZ_QSHS01000029.1:0-30541 GCF_003467795.1 Collinsella sp. AM36-4AA | reverse complement strand
AAGTTGTTGACGTGCGCGTAACGACTCGTCTAATATATCCCTTGCGCGATGGACCTGTAGCTCAGTTGGTTAGAGCGTCCGGCTGATAACCGGGAGGTCACAAGTTCGAATCTTGTCAGGTCCACCATCAAAACTGTGAAGAGCCCTGGGGCGTTGCCTCGGGGCTTTTTTCTTACCTACTGAAAGTAGTCAAAAAACCCGTCCCAAATTAACTACTTTGATTTTGTGTGCTGTGCGAAAGATTGGGTAGTATAGCTATTCAATGCGGCGCGCTGCCGCGTGTTAACCGCTACGTACCGGAGGTGTTCCATGGTTCGCGTCGACATAGAGACCATCGTCATGGCCGCCGGTCCCGTGCCATCGCTTATCGTACTTCGTGAGCGCAGCAGCAAATCGGACTCGCCCGCGCCGCTGCGTTCCCTTTCCATTCAGACTGGTTCGTTTGAAGCTGCTGCCATCAGCCGCGGCATCGATAGCGGCCGCGCCGAGCGCCCGATCACCCATGACCTGCTGCTCGATACCGTTGACGCCCTGGGCGCCAAGCTCGAGCGCATCGAGATCGTTCGCGCCGAGCCGCCGGTGTTCTACGCGACGATCGTTGTACTGGCCGATGGCGAGGAGCGCAAGATCGACGCCCGCCCCAGTGATGCCATTGCCCTTGCCGTGCGCAGCAATGCCCCCATGTTTGTGGAGGACGACATCATGAATCGCCTGGGCACTGTTTCCACCCACGCCGAGGATGTCGACGACGAGCAGGAGTTCGAGAAGTTCGACGAGTTCGTCCATACGCTCTCCCCCGATGATTTCTAAATGCGGGGCGGCAGGGTTGCGGAGTGTTCGCTGATGGCCAGCGGTATGTCGGCTGAGGCGGCGGCCATTGCGCGCGAGGCCCAGATGCGCTCGGAGGCATCCGAGGCGGCACGCATCGCCTATGTGATGCAGGCCCGCACGCTTCGCGAGCGCCGCAGCTCGTTTATCAAGATGGTTGTCATCTCCGCTCTCGTCGCGGCAATCTGCTCGCGCCTTCGTGGTACAGTTGGTGCGCTTGGGTTTTCGATTTCAACAGGCTTGGTAATCTGGGGTGCGGTCGATGCAGTAATGCTGACCAACCAGATCAAGGTACTCGACAAGCGCGCGATGGATATGATGCGCGCCCGCGACGCTGTCGCCAAGATCGCTGCCGAGGCACAAGAACTGTAACGACCCCAGACTCGATGGGAAGGTCTAAAGATGGCACAGGATATGCAGGACGCCGGTAACGTCTCCGCCGAGCTCGACGCCATGGTGTGTGACCTGATTGGTGCGTTCTTGGACGACCTTGCCGCCGGCGAGAACCCGGGCGTAGTTGTGGCGATCGAGGACGCTGCTTCCAACCGATATCTGGCGGCGCTCGACGAGGACGGCGAAGAGGCATGCCTCGAGGCGGCCACCAACTTTATCTCCGAGCACAAGATGGGTCTTAAGGACGAGGGTCTGGGCCGCATCGCCCGCTATGCCATCGGCTACACCGGTTGTGTCGAAATTGACGGCGGCTATCACGACGCCCTGCTCGTGAGCTTCTTCGAAACCACGCTCGAGAGCGGTTTTTCGGCATACGTGCTGTATGAGGGCATGGGTGCCGGCGATGGTTTTATGTGGAGCGACCCTGAACCTGCAGGTGAGGAAACCCCTCTCATCTAAAATCGCTAAAATAAACGAGTTTTCGGTAAAAGGCTCAATATTCCCGCTGAGCGTTGTGTCGTTGGGCGGGCCGCATACGCGTGCCGTTTGTATATGGATAGAAGATAGGGGAACTACATGCGCGTAGACAATCTGAGGAACATCGCCATCATCGCCCACGTCGACCACGGCAAGACGACGATGGTCGACAAGCTCCTGCGTGCCACGGACGCCTTCCGTGCCAACCAGCAGGTCGAGGACCGCGTCCTGGACTCTAACGACCAGGAGCGCGAGCGCGGCATCACGATTCTCGCCAAGAACATCTCTATCGAGTACAAGGACGTCAAGATCAACGTCATCGACACCCCGGGCCACGCCGACTTTGGCGGCGAGGTCGAGCGCGTGCTGCGTATGGCCGACGGCGCCCTGCTGCTGGTCGACGCTTTTGAGGGCCCCATGCCCCAGACCCGTTTCGTGCTGCGTCACGCTATCGACACCGGCCTCAAGATCATGATCGTCATCAACAAGATCGATCGTCCGGGCGCCAACCCCGAGAAGGCCTACAACGACTGCCTGGACCTCATGGCCGACTTGGGTGCCACCGACGACCAGCTCGAGTTCGCCATGGAGCACGTGGTCTACGCCAGCGCCATGAATGGCTTTGCCCGCCTTGACCCCAACGACGGCAACATGGACATGTACCCGCTGCTCGACATGATCATCGACGACATGCCCGCACCCGAGGTTGACGAGAACGCCCCGCTCGCCATGCAGTGCGTGACCATCGACCACTCCAACTTCGTCGGCCGTATCGGCATCGGCCGCGTGTACTCCGGCACCATCCACCAGGGCGACCAGATCCTGGTTGTCAAGAACGACGGCTCCAGCGCCACCGCTACCGTCAAACAGCTCTTTACCTTCGACTACCTGGGCCGCACCGAGTGCCAGGAAGTCGGCGCCGGCGACATCGCTGCCGTCGTGGGCATCGACCGCACCGATATCGGCGATGTCTACACCGATCCCGAGAACCCCGTTGAGCTCGAGCCCATCGAGATCGACCCGCCGACTCTGTCCATCGTCTTTGAGGCTTCGACCTCCCCGCTCGTCGGTCGCGACGGCGACATCGTGGGCGCCCGTCAGCTCAAGGAGCGCCTGTTCAACGAGGCCGAGAACAACGTGACCATGAAGATCGAGGAGCTCGAGGACAAGAGCGGCGTCGAGGTCTCGGGCCGCGGCATCCTGCACCTGTCCGTTCTGATGGAGTCCATGCGTCGCGAGGGCTTTGAGTTCCAGGTTGGCCGTCCCCGCGTTCTGTTTAAGAAGGACGAGAACGGCAACAAGATGGAGCCCGTCGAGCAGGCCGTCGTCGAGTGCCCGGACGAGTACTCGGGCAAGGTCGTTGAGGTCTTCGGTACCTCCGGCGGCATCATGACGAGCATGGATACCTCGGGTATCGTGACGCACCTCGAGTTTAAGATCCCGACCCGCGGCATCATGGGTCTTAAGAACCGCATTATGAACGTCACCCACGGCGAGGGCGTGTTCTACCACACCTTCCTGGAGTATGGCCCCTACGCCGGCGAGATCGGTAACCGTCAGAACGGCGCTATGATCTCCATGACCACCGAGAAGGCCGTTGCCTACGCCCTGGGCACGCTGCAGGAGCGCGGCCAGCTGTTTGTTGAGCCGGGCACCGAGTGCTACGAGGGCATGATCGTGGGCGAGCGCAGCAAGGCCGGCGACATGGTCGTCAACATCGCCCGCACCAAGAACCTGGGCAACCAGCGTTCTTCGACCTCCGATATCTCCGTCCAGCTGGTGCCGCCCCGCACCTTCTCGCTGGAGGAGGCGCTGGAGTACATCGCCGACGACGAGCTGGTCGAGATTACCCCCAAGAACATCCGCCTGCGCAAGCGTCTGCTCAACGCCACCGACCGCAAGAAGGCTGCCGTCCGCGCCGGTCAGGTCAACAAATAAGCGCTGGGGCTTATAACCGCCAATAAAAAAGGGCGTCGACCGCGATGGTCGGCGCCCTTTTTGGTGCAAGGGGGACGGGTCCGTTTGCACCACGGTGGAGGAGGTTATCCCCCCCGGCTGTTTTTCAGGCAAAGTTAAGTTGTTTAAACATATACACGAATCATTGAAATACAACCGCTTTGATACAAAACTGTCACAGGTAAATATCAACTGGTATTAAATTAAAAGACCTCTTTACCTGCGGTTTACATGACTGGTATCTATATTGTATTTTATGCATTGTGGCATAGACGAACCGTCTTAGAAGTTGCTCCCCAATGGGTTCTTGCAATGCGCTAGGTAGGTTCTCGTTGATGTTGGGGTTTGTGTTCGATCCGACGATTCGCCGTATTCCACAACGTGTTGTAGGAATTAGGGGACAACTATGGACACACACCGCTCACGGTCGCTGGGTATGGCGGCCCTGATCTTCATTTTAATTAGCCTCACCGTCGCAGTTTTCCACGGCGCAGCCCCCGTGCGCGCCGATGACGTGACGACGCCGACGCCGATTGAGATCAACGGTGATACGGCAACGGTTGAGGTCAAGCTGTATACCGATGAGAACCATACTCAAGAGCTCAATGGCGCCGTAACGTCTACTTCGAAGCTCTATGGAGCTTTTTCGGCACAATTCAAAAGCGGCGAGGCGCCTTCGCCCGAGAACTATATCGCTGTCTATGAGCTTCCCGGCACCATCGTCGTTGACGATAACGCCGGTGGCAACCTCATGGAGGGCCCGGAGGCGACCGCTGACAAGGCTGGCACGTGGAAAATCGAGGACAATAAGATCATCTTTACGTTTGATAAGAGCTGGCTTGACAAAAACCCTGCGGAAATTTTTGTCGGAGCCAATTTTTCATTTGAGTTAGCAAATAAGAACGCTGGCTCGGACAGCAGTACACCTATCAAGTTCCCCGGTGCGGGATCAATCAATATTCCAACTACGGATGGCGCCGTCAAAGGGGAGAAATCGGGAGCCTTCTCCCAGGGAGCCGACGGCGTGGCCAAGGTCACCTGGTCTGTTAAGCTCACCGTCGAGTCGTACGCTACGAACGTCAAGTTTACTGACAGCCTAGGCGACAACTTTGAGTTTGTGGACGGCAGCTTCACGCTCGATGGCAAGAAGCTCGGCCCGCAGCCAACGATCAACGGTCAGATTGCGACTCTCGACACCTTAGGCAACGTTTCCCAGGGGGAGCACACGATTGCCTATGAGACGAAACTGAAGAGAAGCGTTTCGGTTAACAATGGCGAGTTCATCGATGAGCAGGAAGCGTCTAAGAACACGGCAACGTGGGAGTGGGGCGGCTTGAGCAATCGCCAGAGCGGCTCCGTGACTGCTGCTCCCAGCAAGTTTCGTTACGACATGATCAACAAGTCCAACGGCTCGGGTACACCGTCCGACATCACGTGGACGGTCACGCTCAACCAAGGCGAGATCAAGGCCGACATGAGCGGCTACAAGTTCACCGATACGCTTGACGATAAGCAGGCCTATATGGGGAGCTACACGGTTTACAAGGGCAGCTCGGGGTCGGAGGTTCTTCCGGGCGGCGTGCTTGACTCGTCGCAGAGCTCGTTTACCTACACATTCCCGACCGATCTTGTCGACAAGTACGCCACCTACCGCATCGTCTATCACACAAAGATGAACGATACGAGCTCGTACGATACCGTGCATAACGACGCGGCCATCGAGCGCGAAGGCTCCGTTTCCGGTACCGATGAAGGCAGTTTCACGCCGCAGCTGACGGGTGTTGTGCCGATCACCAAGAGGCTCGTGAGATCCGATGAGGCGGCGACGACGGGCAGGGCGACATGGGAGACGAAGGTCGCGCTGAAGGCGATCGTCAATGCGGTCCATCCAGGCGAGGTGACGGTGAAGGACACGTTTCAGTCGGCATGGTCGCAGAAACTCGGTGTCGACGAAAGCTCCATTACCATTAAAATCGGCAATACCGAGCTGGTTCCGGGCACCGACTGGAGACCAACGACCAGCTATCCGGGTAATGAAACAAAGAAAAACTACGACCTCAAAATCATCGTTACCGACAAAGTGAAAGCCGCTCTCGAGAACGAGGACTACGCCGTTATCACCTACAACACCACATCAGAAGCGCTGTCGGGCTGGTACTCAAACTTTGCGTCGGTCAGCGCGCCGGGCCTGAAATTACAGCGGTCGTTCACCGAACCCGTCAAGTACGTTGTCAACCAAGAAACGAAGCCTGCGGTCGAGAAGCCGAAAGCGGAGTCGAAGGTGTCTTGGGTTGAGAACTTCGATTGGCATACCGTTAACGGCTCGGATGAGAAGGGCGCCTGGATCGTCGACTGGACGGTGTATGCAAACCGCCAAAAGGGTAATAAGGGCGCAAATGGCGAGTTCGAATGCTTTGGAGCTGGAAAGCTGGGCGGGAAACCGCTGAATATCGTTGATAGCCTTCCGGATGGTATGAGCTATGTCGCGAATTCCGCAAAGTTCACGCTCGTGCAGAATCCCTACGAAGAGCATACGGGGCTTGGTCGCGGAAGTGAGGCCAAGACGGTCGTTGATAATCAACAGCTTGCCACCGACAACGTCAGCAGCGCCGGCAATACGGTCACTTTCTCCATCCCCACGACTGGGCTTGGCGACTATGCCGGCTATGCGAAGCTCACATACAAAACAGCGGTCAAGCGCAGCGAGCTCGATGTCTCTAAGAATGAGGTGAAGTTCACCAACTCGGCAAGCGCCGAGTCGGGAGACAAGAAATTCGATACCGGTAGCGGCACCGTCACCATCAAGAACAACGTCATCAAAAAGACTGGTGAGCAAGTCAGTAATAGCAACCGTATTAAGTACACCATTCTTGTTAACGAGTCTGGCGTTGCCCTTAAGAATGGCACTGACTTCCTCGAGCTCGTGGACACCATGGATGCCGAGTGCACGCTGGTGCCGTCGACGCTTAAGGTCTATGAGTGCGTGAACGGTGCCTGGTCACCGCTGACTGATAAGGACTATTCGTCGAAGATGGAACAAGTCAAGGATGAATCTGGCTCGCGTACGAAGTTGACTCTTGAGGTGCCCGACGAGAAATACCTCAAGGTCGAGTACGAAGTTATCCCGACCGGAAACCCCGGTGAAGAGGTGTCTCTTTCCAATACCGCCGAGCTTACGGGTGTGACGGAAGGCTCGGCGATCGACGAGCAAAAATGGACCATCCAGAGCGCTTCTGCCAGTGCGGGCGGCAACGGCTACGATATCACGATGACCAAATACGATGCGCAGCAGGTCGGTGCTACGCTCAAAGGGGCGGAGTTCACGCTCTACAGCGTGAATATGGACCAGGTTGCGGATGACGGAAATGTAGAGAACGCCAGAACGCCGTTTTACGAGGCCGCGACCGACGACAACGGCAAAATCTCGTTCGGCACAAGCGACAAGAAGATGAGTAATTGCGTGCTCTACCAGCTCGTGGAGACCAAGGCGCCTGTTGGCTATGCCAAGGCCGATCCCACGTGGATCATGCTCAAGGGCAGCGCGAGCGAAGAGGATTATCAGGCTGCGCTAACTAAGGCAAAGGACATCGTCGACGGTGCGGAGATCATCGACGATACAAAGAAGGACGAGATCTGGATCTACGACAATCGCCTAACGGGCTCTGCGGTTATTAAAGCAAAGAAAGTGCTTGAAGGTGGCACCTTCAAGGCGGGACAGTTCTCGTTCGAGCTCAAGGATGCCGAGGGCAGGGTGCTCCAGACGGTGACCAACGACGCCGGGGGCAATGTCTCTTTCAACGTCGACTACAACAAGGCTGATACCTACACATACACCATCTCCGAGGTCGTCCCCGATGGCGCCGAGAACAACGTCAAGGACCACATCACCTACGACACAGTCGGGCACAATGTCACGGTTAACGTGACTATCGACAATAAAAGTAAGCAGCTCGACACCGTCGTCACGTATGACGATGACTCCCAGGTGCCGCCGACTTTTATCAACAAGTATTCGACCACGCTTCCTGAGGCGGGCGGGGCTGGCTTGACTATGACGTATCTGGCTGGTGCATCGCTGCTGTGTTTTGCTGCGACATGGATGCATGCTCGTCGCCATCGCGATCAAGATCGAGGTGGTCGCCGTGAGTAAACTGCACCGCCGCTTGTTGACCGTCATGATGGTGGCCATGACGGCTATCCTCGCTTTTGCAGCGTCGCCCGTGATGGCCCGTGCTGCCGATGCCGGGGCCATCACGATTGGCGGCGACGTCGCGACGCAATACGATGCGTACCAGCTCTTTTCGGCAACTGTTACCGATAAAGCCGGCTTCGATCAAAAGGTCGCGACGGACTTGGCGTGGGCGAATGATGCTGTTCGCCAGGCCGTTCTTCCCGTGCTTCATGATGCGGGGCTTGACAGCACGGCCACGACGGCGCAAGAGGCTGCCGAATGGATGAATGCCGACGGACACATGACGACGGCGCTGACGGCAAAACTTGCCCGCGCAATAGTCAAAGCAGGCGCTGTGTCCGTGGCCCTTAACGCGGGCACGGCGGCCGAGCTGCCCTGCGGCTACTGGCTCATCGTCGCCGACGACGACACCATCGCCCAGAACGAGGCCGGTACCGCGCCGATCATGGCCCTGGTCGGCGGCAGCGCCGTCGCCGTCAAGCCCAAGGCCGCCACTCCCAAGGTGGCCAAGCACGTGCTGGAGGACAGTACCGATGCCTGGCAGAAGGCCGCCGACGCCACGGTCGCCGACGACCTGTACTGGCGCCTCTCTGCCACGGTCCCGGCGGGCCTCACGGCCTACGACACCTACGCGGTGCAGTTCGTCGACACCATGAGCGCGGGGCTCGACCTATCCAAGGTGGCCACGAGCATGCGCGTGTACGCGGCGCCGGGCACGGACGGCGGCTTCGACGCCATCGAATGTGAGGACGGCAACGCCAACTCGACGCCGGCCAAAGGGTGGACAGACATTACTTCACAGTGCAAGGTCTCGATCGAGGGGGACGCCTTCACCGTACGCACCGGCGACCTGGTCGCCGCGCTCGGCGGGGCCGACACCTTCACCGCGGGCGCCCGCGTGGTCGCCGTGTACAATGCGCCGCTCAACAGCGCATGCAACCACGGCATCGCGAAGGGCAACCCCAACGAGGTCTACCTGCGTTACCCGCGCTCCCCCTTAGCCGACCAGTCCGGCGACGCCGGCTTCACCCGCACGCCGAGCGATGACGCGTGCGCCTACACCTGGGGACTCAGTCTGATCAAGCGCTCAAGCTCGGACGATAAACCGCCCGCGGGCGCCAAGCTGCGCATCATCGATGACCGCGGGCGCATTCTAACGACTGACGGCTTGTGGTCGACGGATGTCGACGCGTGCGTCACCACGGGCGCGGATGGACATGTGGAATTGACCGGTGTGGACGCGGGCGTCTACACCGTCGAGGAAATCGCGGCACCCAAGGGCTACACCGCCTTTGAGGGCAAACGTACGGTGACGGTTACGGCTGAGGGACTGGACGTTAAACAGGTAGCAGCCGCGAAGCCCAAAGTGACCGTGTCGGCCGAAAGCCCCCTGCGGGTTGATACCGCCGATGCCGGGACGGGTTCGATTGGACTGTCGGTGCTCAACACCCCAAACAAAGAAGCAAGTCGAGGCTTTATGCCCTCGACGGGAGATGGAACGTTGGTGCTGGTGGCGGCTTTGGCTGCCATCGGAGTGGCGGCTATTGTTGTCGCGCTCGTCATCAAGCGGGGAGGAGGTCGCCGTGAAAAATAATTGTCCCCCTTTTTTGCTCAATGGCGTACTGCCTCCGTAGCGAGTGACGCGCAGGTCTACCGACCTGATGATCATTGGTTTTGAACAAGTTACTAGAGAACCCTCCAAGAAAGAGGACCAAACATGAAGATAACCAAGAACATCGCACGCCTGGCAGTAACCGCCGGCCTCACAGCAGCGCTGAGCTTCGGCGGAGTAGTGACGCCAGTGGGTATGGCGTTTGCAGCGGGTACGCCTGTGGCTACGACGAGCGGTAATGTGACGATTGAAGATGGCGGCTACGAGGGTACGACCTTTAAGGGCATCAAGATTTTCTCCGCTACGGTTACGCAGGATCAGACAAGCGCCGATGTTTGGGACTCTACCGATGAGAAGACGCTGTCCGATATTACGTGGGCATCGGATGATGTGAAGGCCGCCGTTATAGGCGCGTTTACTGAAGGTGACGGCAAGCCGGAGGGTGATAACGCACAGACGTGGGCAGAATGGATTAATACTAAAACTGCGGGTGACTATGTGGATGGTACCGACCAGACTACCAAACTGAATGCGGGTACGACGCTTGACAGAATCGCCAGGGCGCTTGATGGCGAGAAGTGGACTAATCCAAAGAGCAGTACTGCGGGAACATTCGAGGGCATTGGTGCGGGCTACTGGCTCTTTGAAACACAGTCGGTCGGTAAAACCCCTGGAGCAGATGGAAGCGATGACGCCTATACCTCGCCGATCTTCACTGTCGTCGGTGGTGAAGAAGTAAAACCGGAGCCCAAGAAGAGCGTCCCCACGGTCGAGAAGAAGATTCTTGATGATAGCAAGGTGGCGAAAGACCTCAAGAAAGTGCCCGAGGGTGATTGGAAAGACGTTGCCGATTCCCAGATCGGCCAGATGGTGAACTACAGGCTCGCCGGCACTGTTGCAAGCAACTATGCCACTTTCGATAAGTATGCGTACAAGTTCACGGATGTGCTTTCCAACGGCCTTGATTACGATGACGAATCGGTTGAGGTGTATGCGCTGAACGGTTCTACCTACACCCTAATCGATAAGAGCAATTACCATGTAACGAAACCTGATACCAGCAATAAGAACACTCTTACGGTTGAGTTCAAGGTTGATGGAACCGATAAAGGCCTCAAGGACGTTAAGGGCGTAGATGCCAACACCACGATTGTTGTCTTCTACAGGGCGAAGCTCAACGCAAATGCAGTAATTGCGGGGGCCAACGGCGAGCTGGGTGGCAACCCCAACACCGTCACGCTCACGTACTCCAACAACCCCATGTCAGGTGGCACTGGCACTTCGGCGCCCGATACGGTCAAGGATTACACCTACGGCCTCAGGATCAACAAGGTCGACCTGGGTACCGAGAAGGCGCTCTCCGGCGCCAAGTTCACCATTACGACCACGGGCGATGAGGGGAAAACGACTGCGAAATATGTCGCGACGAACGGCACGTTGAGCGATGACAAAGTCGTTCATGAGACAGGTGATGATGGCTCAATTCGCCTCACCGGTCTTGATGCCGGCACCTATACCGTTACCGAGGAAGAAGCCCCCAATGGCTATACCGCGGTTTCGTCTTTCGAATTTACGATTGATCCGACAATTAATGATGAGGGCCACCAGGGCTACAAGCTGACAAAGCTTGAGGGAAGGCTTGATAGCAAGGGTCAGAACGACAAGGTCATCGCTGGCCTCACCGACGAAAAGTCTGGCGACAACAAGCTGACGAAGAAGGACAAATCGGAGAAGAATGCCGACGGCACCTTCAACATCACCGTTGGCGATACCAAGCAGATCAACCTCCCGCTCACCGGTCTCAACGGCGTGACGTTCACCTGGATTGCTGGTGGCGCGGTGCTGTGCATTGGCGTGACGCATCTTATCCGCAGCCGTAGGCGTGACGAGGGCTCTGAGGAGTAATCGTTCGTTTCGAATATCAACTAGAGACATGGAAAAGCGGGGCACCCGGTCGAATGTGATCGGGTGCCCCGCTTCGTTTGCGCAACCACCGCAAAGGTGCCTGTCCCCTTTGTGGTGGTTGTTGGCTAAGCGGTGGGGAGTTCCGGCGTATTAGCCGGCTGCTGCGGCTTGGGGTGGGCGTTGCGCCAGATGATTTGGATGACGTAGCCGAGTGTAAAGACGAAGGCCATGCCGCTGATGAAATCGCCTACGAGGGGGATTGCCGTAAGCGCACCCGCGGCGATGCCACCAGCGGCTGCCATGGCGTAGCGGTTCTGGCTGTGTCCGACCATGCGCGCGATCGCGCACCCTGCAAAGGCACTCGACACCAGCGCGATGCCAATAACACCGCACATGAGGGCTCCGGCAAGCGACAGACCAGCGATAGAGATAATTAGCAGTAGGACGGCGGGGACGACAGCAATCGTACCCAGAAGACCGCTCACCCACAGGGGCATGGGGCACTGGTGGAGCATACCGGCGGCGCTGACAGTCGCACGCGGAAAGACGAGCTCGAGCAGCAGAGCGACAAAGCAGGTCGAGAGTGCCGCGGCGACGATACCGCCGATGACATCGTTAACGGTGGAAGTATCTTCGTTCTCGGTGCGGTCGATCTTGAGGGCACCGACCTCGGCTCCCGCGGCACGCTCGGGGTCCTCGGAGACGTGCG
Source organism: Collinsella sp. AM36-4AA (assembly GCF_003467795.1). Lineage (NCBI taxonomy): Bacteria > Bacillati > Actinomycetota > Coriobacteriia > Coriobacteriales > Coriobacteriaceae > Collinsella > Collinsella sp. AM36-4AA. Next base: position 18,469 of record NZ_QSHS01000029.1, on the reverse strand, counting down.
CGTTCACGGTGCCGGTGATGCGGGCGTTCTTGCCCAGGATGAGTTTGTCGGCCCAAACCTCGACATCGCCCTCGACGGTGCCATCGATGGTCACCGTGTCGCCCGCAAGCGCTGCCGACTTGGTAGAGCCGCGCAGGGCAACCGTCTCGCCCATCGCGTAAAAACAGTTGGCGGCGCTGTCGGAATTGAGAACGACATGCTGGCCGGCAACGGTCACGCTGCCATCAACCGTAGTCTTGGCAATGTCGATGGTGCGCGCCGCCAAGCGGACGGCGCCGCCCACCGTGCAGTCGCGAATCGAGAGGGTATCGCCCGCGGCGATGATATCGCGGTCGATGGAGACATCGTCCAGTTCGAGACTCTGACCGGCCCAATACAGGTCGCCCTCGACACCGGACGGATTAGAGTCGTTGTCGGTTGCAAGTACGTTGCCTGCCGTGTCCGTGCCGGCGAACGACGCCGTGGGAAGTACGGTCAGCGCAAGCGCAATCAGTACGAATAGGAGGGCGATGCGGGCCTGCGCTTTGTGGCGCTTGGTCGACGGTTCTAGGTTGCAAGGCATAGTGAATCCTTCGTTAGATACTTGGCATATATCTAACAGGGTACCCAACGTGCGAGCGCTCTAAAAGAACCTCTCGGTTGCATTTCGAAGGGTCGTGCCGTGCTATCTACTTTTTGCGATGTAAAAAGTGCGCGATGTCTTCTTCGGTGGGGCTTTTGATGTCAAAGCGCAGCGAGAGCCAGCGCAGACCCATGGTCACGACAACGCATACGATCAGCGCGGCGACATTGCTCATGATGCCGCTCATAACGAGACACACATAGCTTGTCGATCCGGCGATGGCCGCGATGGCATAAAAGTTAGTGCGTTGGAAAATGCCCGGAACCACGCCCATAAAGCCGTCGCGCAGCATGCCGCCACCTACTGCGGTGAAGAAGCCCATCATGATGCAAACGACGGGCGCAAAGCCGTAGACCAGCGCCTTGTCTGCGCCGGTTGCCGCATAGATGCCGACCGAGATGATGTCGAGCAAGGGGATGAGTTTTTCGGGCTTGTCGACGATTGCCGGGAAAATGTAGATGATGGCTGCCGTGGCAATGGAAAGCGGCAGCGCCATTGGCTGGTTGAGGATGTAGACGTTGCCCACCTGCAGCGTCATGTCGCGCAAGAGACCGCCGCCCAGACCGCAGACCACCGCGAGCGCGACCGCGCCCACCAGGTCGAGCTTGTGCTCGCGCGCAACCAACACGCCCGAGATCGATGCCGCGACGACGGCGAACATCTCGAGCCAAAACGGGATGGCAACCATGGCATCCGAGGCGTGTGCGGTAACGATCATAGCGGCGGCAACGGGCAAGATGGGGTCCTTTGGGTTGTTGGTTTAGACAATGCCCGTACATAGTACATGTTCGGCGCCGATTGCGACCCTATTGCTCGGCAAACGGTCGGGACTGGGTGGGGGCGTGGCGTTGCTGGAATGCCAGGGGTCCAGAACATGTACGTCACGCTCCAAAAACGACATTTTCCGACATCTTTGAAGGCTGACGTACATGTTTGGATTGAGCTCACAGCATGAGTGAGTTGATTTACTCACATCCGGTATATTTCCCCACTTCAACGGACATAAGAGTTGGATACCGGCTCAGAGCGAGAGGCCCTCAATGGATACCCCTGTTCTCATTTCGCATAAAACTGCATGGCTTGTCCATCATGCACCCCAGAATTTGGTTCAGTCTCTTGCGCGGCACGACTACCAGATAGGCGCACAAGGCATTTCCACCCAACAACGCGTTGTGCGCATACGACAGGCGCTTACCGACTGCGGCATTCCGTCCGATATGCTCAAGACTATCGATATCTCGGTTGTATTCGAGTTCGAGCGAATTCGCACCAAAGGCGTCATTTGCCACATGCTTGGACAAAATCTTCCCTACGAGCATATTAACGAGTTGACGCCCGGAGTCTTTATCACCGACGAAGCCTTCACCTTCGTGCTCGCTGCCGAGTGGATGGATAGGATCGAATATCTCGAATATGGCTATGAAGTTTGCGGCGATTATCGCATGAGGCTCAATCCCGCCGACCCTTATACCGAGCAACCAGCCACCACCTCCAAGGATGAAATAACCGAACTGCTCGATCGGCACCCCGGCAAACCCGGTGCCACACGTGCACGGCTCGCGCTCAGGCACATCTACGATCACTCGGCCTCGCCTATGGAGACCGCTTCGGCAATTGCCCTCTCGCTCCCAACAAGCGAAGGCGGCGTTGGCATTAGAGGTATCGAACTCAACAAACCGCTCGAGATCCCTCAACGTCTCTGGCATTGCGCCAAAGCTCGAACACTCAAAATCGATGCGCTCGTGACCTATAAGCGCAGGGAGCTCGGTATCGAATATAAGGGCGGTTTTCACGATGAGCTCGAGCGCAAGGGAGCAGATGCGGAGCGAGAGGCCGTTCTCTCCCAAATGGGATATCGAATCGTTACGCTCACTTCGGCTCAGTTCGGCAGCCAGCTCGCCTTTCACCGCGCCATGAACAACATTCGCGAAGCACTCGGCATGCCTCGCTGTACCGACACCGGGTACCAGAGAAAACAAAACGAACTACGCAAGGCACTTATCCGCAACTGGAAAAGCATGCGAGACGAAGAGGCACCTTCCGAATAGTGCCGCTCCCGTGAGCTCAATCCAAACGTGTACGTCAGCCTCCAGAGATGTCGAAAAATGTCGGTTTTGGAGGGTGACGTACATGTTTTTGAGGGAGGGGCAGGTTCGAATCCCTCCTCCTCCGCCGTATTTGCTCGTAAGGGACTCTAAACAAAAAAAGCCCCCGTTTTCGGGAGCTTTCTCAACCAAAATGGCGGAGGAGGAGGGATTCGAACCCTCGTGACCTTATACAGGCCAAACGGTTTTCGAGACCGCCGCATTCAACCACTCTGCCACCCCTCCGCGTGGGGTAAAAACAAAGCAGGCTCGAAGGCCTGCTTTGGAATTAACTGGCGGAGAGTCAGGGATTTGAACCCTGGAGACGCTTTTGACGCCTACACGATTTCCAATCGTGCTCCTTCGGCCACTCGGACAACTCTCCGTTAAATGCGAAAGTCAGTATACACGAGGAATCGCAAAGTGCAAACAGAAAAGTTGGCATTTTTTAAAACGCTTGGCCGTGCTTGGCGCTGCAGTGGGGCTTGAGGTCCCAAAAAACGGCTTCCGACCAGCGTGGTTGATCAACTCAATTGTTCAAAAAAGGGTATTCATAAGCGACTTGGCAATGAATTTAAAAATCTTTGGGTGGTGCTGTGGGCCACTGGTATGCATTTTGCGACCACAGCCTTGTGCCCGCTGACCTGCGGCTTGGCTCAGCTTGTCCCCACGGCACCGTATCTTGAACACAGATCCGTCAAGCATTTGGTCAGCATTTGGTTGGAATGCGCATGAAGTGCCGTGTGAGCATGGACATATGTGGAGGTCATGAGGTTGTAGCTGCATATTCTTGCAGCCTAGGAGATTGAAAGATATTATTACCAAGTCTTTTCCTGCTTCAGGCGCACCTTCACGACCTGAAGCCACATTTGCCCAGAGGAGGTGACAATATGAAGGCTTATGAACTGCTGTTCTTTGTTGACCCGTCGCTCGACCCCGAGACTCGTCTCGCTGTTATGAAGCGTATCGATACCACGATCGCTGAGGGCGCTGGCAAGGTCGACTCCGTTGACGAGTGGGGCAAGCGCAAGCTCGCCTACGAGATCAACGACCTCACCGATGGTGACTACACCCTCATCAACTTCCACGCAGATCCTACCCAGATCGCCGAGCTTGATCGCGTCCTGCGCATCACCGACGCTGTGGTCCGCCACATGATCGTCCGTCGCGACGACCAGGAGTAAGACTGTCGTTTTGGACTGGGCTTGTGCCCCAAGAGGAAGTAGTGAGTTATGAGCATCAATCGAGTGAACATCACCGGTAACCTCACCCGCGATCCCGAGCTGCGCGCCACCGCCGGCGGAACCCAGGTTCTGTCCTTTGGCGTCGCCGTGAACGATCGTCGCCGCAACGCGCAGACTGGCGAGTGGGAGGACTATCCCAACTTTGTCGACTGCACCATGTTCGGCACCCGCGCCGAGGCCGTGAGCCGTTTCCTGGCAAAGGGAAACAAGGTCGCGATCGAGGGCAAGCTGCGCTACAGCTCTTGGGAGCGCGACGGCCAGCGCCGGAGCAAGCTTGAGGTCATCGTCGATGAGATCGAGTTTATGAGCTCCCGTGGTGGCCAGGGTGGCTACGACCAGGGCGGTTACGCCCCCGCAGCTCCCGCGCCCGCAGCACGTCCTGCCGCACCGGTGGCTACGCCGCCCGCGGTCGACGTCTACGATGAGGACATCCCGTTCTAAGGGTTGTTCACCTATTTTTGAGTGAGAGGCGGCTTCGGTTCGCCGAAGTTGCCAAACGAAAGGTATTTTGACATGGCTAATGATTTTTCTGCACGTCAGCCGCGTCGTAAGTACTGCCAGTTCTGCAAGGAGAACACTGAGTTCATCGACTATAAGGACACTCAGCTTCTCCGTAAGTACATGACCGACCGTGGCAAGATTAAGCCCCGTCGCGTCACTGGCGCTTGCACGCAGCATCAGCATGACATCGCCAACGCCATCAAGCGCGCCCGCGAGATGGCTCTCCTGCCGTACACCGTCCCCGTGGTTTCCTCTCGTGGCAACCGCGACCGCGGCTAAGAAGGGAGACGCATCATGAAGGTTATTCTTCTCGATGAGATCAAGGGCAAGGGCGGCGAGGGTGACGTCGTAGAGGTCGCTCAGGGTTACGCTGAGAACTTCCTGTTCCCCAAGAAGCTCGCTGTTGCCGCCACCAAGGGCAACCTCAAGCAGCTTGACGAGCGTCGCAACAACATCGCCAAGCGCGAGGCCGTCCGTCTGGCTACCGCCAACGAGACCAAGGCTGCCTTCGAGGGCAAGACGGTCACCGTTGACGTCAAGGTCGGCGACGAGGGCATCCTCTTTGGCTCCGTTACCGCCGCTATGATCGCTGACGCCATCAAGGCTCAGCTCGGTATGGACATCGACCGCAAGCGCGTCGAGCTCGGTAAGCCCATCAAGGTTGCCGGTGCCCACACCGTTGCCATCTCGCTGTACCGCGAGATCAAGGCCGAGGTTGTCGTTCTCGTCGGCGTTACCGCCGAGGAGCTCGCTGCCGAGGCTGAGGTCGAGGAGGCCGCTGAGGTCGCCGAGGCCGAGACCGCCGAGGTCGAGACTGAGGCTGCTGCCGAGTAGCATTTGCTGCAACGCAACAATCTTGTTCTAAGAAGGGCGCTCTGGGAAACCAGGGCGCCCTTTTGTTTTTTGCGCTGAGTGAGTGTCATGGTGAACGTTGCGTCGAAGTCCTATATACAGGACCGTTCATCCGTTTGGTTCGGTGATGATTGGCGGCGCGCGGCGCGTTTTGGGACCGTGGCTGATACTATGGATGCTCGCAAGCGATATGAATGAGGATGCTCATGGCATATGACGATAGGGAGACCGGGCTGACGGTTGAGGACCGCGGCTCCAAGTTGGGTCTTCCCCAAAACCAAGATGCAGAGGCCAATGTACTGGCCGCTATGCTGCTATCGCCCGAGGTGGTCGAAGAGGCCCAGGTCGAGCTGCAGCCCGATGACTTCTACCGGCCCATTCATAAGACCATCTATACCGCGATGGTCGATATGTACAACAGCCGCATTCCCATCGACTCCATCTCGCTGATCGATTACCTGCGAAGCATCAACAAGCTTGATGCCGTGGGCGGCGAGGCCTACATTTTGGAGTTGATGGGTCAGACCCTGTCGCTCGTCAACTGGCAGCACCATGCCGCTATCGTTCGCCGCGATTCGATGCTGCGTGAGCTGATCGGCGCCACCAACGAGATCAACGCGCTGGCCTATAACGCTCCCACCGATACCAAAGAGGTCGTGGAGCTGGCCGAGAGCAAGTTGCTCAAGGTCACGGCGCGCGAGGTCAAGTCGAGCTACAAGACGCTGACCGAGTTTATGGTCGAGGCCTATAACGAGGCCGAGGAAGTGTGCCAGGCAGGCGGCCAGGCTGCGGGCGTGCCCACGGGCTTCCCGTCGCTCGACCGCATGCTCATGGGTTTTCGCGAGGGCCAGCTCATCATCATCGGCGCCCGCCCTGCTGTGGGTAAGACGTCGTTCGCCCTGAATCTGGCGCTCAACGCTGCCGCGGCCGGTTATACCGTCGGCTTCTTCTCGCTGGAGATGTCGGGCAAGGAAATTGCCCAGCGTCTGATTTGCGCCTACGCCATGATTTCGATCAGTGACTTCCGCATGGGCCGCATTAGCCCCGAGCAGTGGGCCAATATCAACGAGGCCACGCAGACCTTGTCCAAGCTCGATATTCTGATTGACGATACGCCCGGCACCACAGTGACCGAGATTCGCGCCAAGAGCCGCCGCATGCTCCACAACAAGGAGAAGGCCATCATCATCCTGGACTACCTGCAGCTGGTGAGTCCTCCGCCGGGACGCCGCTCCGAGAGCCGTACCGTCGAGGTCTCCGAGATGTCGCGTGGTCTGAAGATCATGGCCAAGGAACTCAAGATCCCGCTCATCGCGCTGTCGCAGCTCTCGCGTCAGGTCGAATCCCGTACCGGCAAGCGCCCGCAGCTTTCCGACCTTCGTGAATCGGGCTCCATCGAGCAGGACGCCGATATCGTTATGTTCTTGGACCGCTCCGCCGACGAGGCCGAAGCCTCGCGCGACGATCGACCCGACGAGGGCGTTACGCGTATCGTCGTGGCCAAGAACCGTTCGGGCCCGATCGGCGACGTCGACCTGATGTTCCTGCCGGCATCCACCAAGTTCTATGAGCTTGATGGGGCACATGCCGAGGAGTAGGACAGGCGCCCGTTGCACGGGTATACTGGGAATGTTTTGTGCTTCTGCGTGCCGGCGTGGCGCGTAGACAGTCCATGAATGTAAGGAGTAAACATGCCGTCAACCGTTTTGGTCGGTGCCCAGTGGGGCGATGAGGGCAAGGGTAAGATCTGCGACCTGGTCGCCGGCGACTTCGATGCCGTCGTGCGCTACTCGGGCGGCAACAACGCCGGTCACACCATCGTCGTCAACGGCAAGAAGTACGGCCTGCACCAGGTGCCCTCCGGCATCATGTATTCCGACCACGTGTCGGTGATCGGTAACGGCTGCGTCGTCAACCCCAAGGTTGTCCTTGAGGAGATCGACATGTTCGAGGCCGACGGCATCACCACCAAGAACCTCAAGATTAGCGGCAACGCGCATGTCATCATGCCGTACCACATCGATCTGGATGGCGCCTTTGAGCAGAAGCTCGGCAAGAAGAACATCGGTACCACCAAGCGCGGTATCGGTCCGTGCTATCAGGACAAGATGGCCCGCATCGGCCTGCGCATGCAGGACATGCTGGACGAGGCACTGTTCCGCGACAAGCTGGAGACCGCTCTCGCCCGCGTGAACCCTGAGCTCGAGCTCATCTACAACCTGCCCACCTACACCGTGGACCAGATTTGCGACGAGTACCTGCCGATGGCCGAGCGCCTGCGCCCCTACATCACCGAGACGAGCCTGCTGCTCAACAACATGATCGATGAGGGCAAGGACCTGCTGTTTGAGGGCGCCCAGGCGACGCTGCTCGACATCGACCACGGCACCTATCCGTACGTGACGTCTTCTAACTGCACCGCCGGCGGCGCCATCACCGGTTCCGGCGTGGGCATGAAGAACGTCGACCGCGTGCTGGGCGTCATGAAGGCCTACATCACCCGCGTCGGTTCGGGCCCCATGCCCACCGAGCTTTCCTATGAGTCCGAGGCCGGCCACACGCTGACCGAGGAGGGCTATGAGTACGGCGTGACCACCGGTCGCCGTCGTCGTTGCGGCTGGTTTGACGGCCCTATCGCCAACTATGCCTCGCGCGTCAACGGCCTCACCGACATCGCCGTGACCAAGCTTGACGTGCTTTCGGCTTTCGACACCATCAAGGTGTGCGTGGCCTACGACGTCGATGGCGAGCGCTACACCAGCGTGCCCGAGCATCAGGTGCGCTTTGAGCATGCCAAGCCCATCTACGAGGAGCTCCCCGGCTGGAAGTGCGACATCACCGGTTGCCGCAGCTTTGATGAGCTGCCGCAGGAGGCTCAGGACTACGTGGCGTTTATCGAGGATCTGGCACACACCCGCGTGACGTTTATTGGCGTTGGCGCTGGTCGCGAGCAGATCATCAACCGATTCTGGAAGTAATCGGGACTATTTGGTTATTGCGATATACCCCTTTGCAGCCCGGACGGGCGGCCGAGGGGTATATTTGCTTGCAAAGGGCTCGTGCGGAGCGGGCCATTCATCCATAGAGGAGGCACCCTTGAAGGCGGACACTCAAACCATCGACATCCTGTTGTTGGGCAGCGGCGGCCGTGAGCATGCTTTGGCAGCTAAGCTCGCAGCATCACCGCGCGCCGGCAAGCTCTACATCGCGCCGGGCAACGGCGGCACCGCGAGCTGCGGCGAGAACGTTGTTCTCGACGACTGCGATCCTGCGGCCGTGGCGGCGTTTGCGCAGAGCCACGGATGCGGACTCGTGGTAATTGGTCCCGAGGCTCCGCTCGTGGCGGGCGTGGCCGACGCCGTGCGCGCGGCGGGTATTCCCTGCTTTGGCCCGGGTGCCGAGGGCGCCCAGATGGAGGGCTCCAAGCTGTTCTCCAAGCAGCTCATGGAGCGTGCGGGCATTCCGACGGCAGCCTATGGTTCGTTTACCGACGAGGCTTCGGCTCTCGCCTACGTGCGCGAGCAGGGCGCTCCGCTGGTCGTGAAGGCCGACGGCCTTGCCGCGGGCAAGGGCGTTATCGTGGCGACCGAACTTGAGCAGGCCGAGGAGGCCGTGCGCGAGTGCTTTGGCGGCACCTTTGGCGATGCCGGCAACACCGTGGTTATCGAGGAGATGCTCGTTGGTCCCGAGTGCTCACTGCTCGCCTTTACCGACGGCAAGACCGTGCGCCCCATGGCCACCTCGCAGGACCACAAGCGCGCCCTCGAGGGCGACAAGGGCCCCAACACCGGCGGCATGGGCGTCTACAGCCCGGTGCCCATCGTGACCGACGAGGAGCACGCCACCATGGTGGCGGTCATGGAGCAGACCGTTGCCGAGCTTGCTGCCGAGGGCATCGACTACCGCGGCTGCCTGTATGGCGGCTTTATGCTCACGCCTGCCGGCCCCAAGGTGCTGGAGTTCAATGCCCGCTTTGGCGACCCCGAGACGCAGGTCGTGCTGCCGCGCCTTAAGAACGACCTGGTTGAGGTCATGCTCGCCTGCGCCAACTGCGAGCTCGATCAGATTGAGCTCGACTGGCGTGACGAGTGGGCCGTGGCCGTTGTCCTGACGAGCGCGGGCTATCCCGGCAGCTACGAGAAGGGCAAGGTCATCACTGGTATTGAGGATGCCGAGGCCATGGAGAACGTGACCGTGTACCACGCGGGCACCGCCGTGGTGGATGGCCAGCTCGTGACCAACGGCGGCCGCGTGCTTGCCGTAACCGCTCTGGGTGACACGTTCGAGAACGCTCGCAACCTTGCCTACGAGGCCTGCGAGAAGATTGATTTTGAAGGCAAGACCCTGCGCCACGACATCGGCCTGCGCGCGCTGCGCGGCCGCGACGCCTGGGATGCCTAAAATCCGAGAGGAATGAGACGGATGGACGAGAAGAACGAAGAGCTCGTGGATGCGCAGATCGTTGAAGAGGACAGCCGCATGTATGGGCACGCCGAGGGCGAGCCTGGTGGCGAGGTCGCTGACGAGCCGGCGCTGGTGTTGGGCGACGACGACCCGCACGATGTCGAGCTGCACGAGAAGATTCTTTCGGAGGAGTGTGCCTGGAAGGGCAAGATCCTCGATGTCCACCGTCTTGAGGTTGAGCTGCCCAACGGTCGCCGCAGCGCCCGCGATATCGTTCGCCATCCGGGTGCGGCGGCCGTTGTGGCGCTGACCGAGAGTGGCAAGATCGTACTGGTGCGTCAGTACCGCACCGCCATCGACCGCGTGACGGTCGAGATTCCCGCCGGCAAGCTCGATCCAGGCGAGGACCCGCTCGATTGCGCCAAGCGCGAACTGCATGAGGAGACGGGCTTTAGGGCTGGTCGTATTCGCTTTTTGACGTCGATTGTCACGTCCTGTGGTTTTTGCGATGAGATCATCCACGTCTACTTGGCTACCAAGCTCGAGTTTGATGCGCCCAACCCCGATGATGACGAGTTTGTCAACGTGGACCTGGTGCCGCTGCACGAGCTGATCGACGCCGTGCTCGACGGCAAGATCGAAGACGCCAAGACCGTCGTGGGCGCCTTGGCCTGCGATAGCATCGCGCACCGCTTGGGCGGGGCCGAGCTCTAGGTTACGCGGTTTTACCAAACCGCGTAACGAGTCGACGCTGCAAACGCCCCTAAGCGGCAATCTGCCTTTCAATCGTCGCTCGCGTACCGAAGTACGCGTCGCTCCTCTTTCAAGGCACCTTGCTCGCTTAGGGACGTTTTCGCTGACGCTGCCAGAACATCGGCGTTATGCTTGTTGGGACGCTTTGTTTTCAGCCTGACCGGTTCAACCGGATTTCTCACGCTATTTATTTCTCTTCGAGGATTGCATGTTTAAAAGGTTTCTCTCGTATTACGAGCCCCAGATGGGGCTTTTTGTTGCCGATACTGTTTGCGCTCTGGTGCTTGCTGCCATTGACCTTGCGTTTCCTATTATTCTGCGCAATTTGACCGGTGGGCTCTTTACTCAGGGTCAGGCTGTCATTATGCAGGCGCTCGGCATGATTGCGGTGGGCTTGGTGCTGATGTATGCCGTCCGCTGCGCCTGCCGCTATTTTGTGAGCTATTGGGGCCACGTGATGGGCGCGCGCATGGAGTCCAAGATGCGCGAGGACCTGTTCGACCAGTATGAGCGCTTCAGCTTTGCGTACTTCGACCGCAACAGCTCGGGCGACATGATGAGCCGCGTGGTCAACGACCTGTTCGATATCTGCGAGGCGGCGCATCACGTGCCCGAGTGGATCATCATCTGCGGCATCGAGATTATCGGCTCGTTTGTGATCCTCTTTACCATCGCCCCGGTGCTGGCGCTTGCCATGGCTGTGGTGACAGCAGCATTTGCGGTCATCATGTTTTGGCAGAACATGCGCATGCGCGAGGTCTTTAGCGACAGCCGCAAAAAGATCAGCGGCATCAATGCGCAGCTGCAGGATTCGCTGGCGGGCATGCGCGTGGTCAAGAGCTTTGCCAATGAGGAGACCGAACGCTTCAAGTTCCGCGCCTCCAACAATCGCTATCTTTCGTCCAAGGAGAACATGTATCACGCCATGGGCGTCTATACTGCGACGTATGGCCTGCTCTCGGGTGTGCTCTATGTGATCGTGGTACTGCTGGGCGGCTGGCTGGTCGCCCAGGGACAGCTGCAGGCGGTCGATATGGCGACCTTTGCGCTCTATATTTCGCTGTTCTGCACGCCGCTCGAGACACTCGTCAATTCGGCCGAAACGTATCAGAAGGCCATCGCCGGCTTTAAGCGCATGGACGAGGTACTCTCGACCGCGCCGGATATCCAGGACAAGCCGGGCGCCACGGATCTGCAGGTGACCGCCGGCGCCGTGGATTATCACGACGTGTGCTTTAACTACGAGGACGTTGAGCTGGGCGAGGGCGATGCCGAAGAGCGTCCCGTTATCGACCATATGAATCTGTCCATCAAGCCCGGGCAGACCATCGCTTTGGTTGGTCCTTCGGGCGGTGGCAAGTCCACGACCTGTTCGCTGCTGCCGCGCTTTTATGACGTGGCTGCCGGATCCATTAGCATCGACGGCCAGGACGTGCGCGATGTGACGCAGCAGAGCCTGCGCCGCGCCATCGGCCTGGTGCAGCAGGATGTCTATCTATTTGACGGTACGATTGGCGAGAACATCGCCTATGGCAAGCCGGGCGCTACGGCTGAAGAGATCGCCGAGGCCGCCCGTCGCGCCAACATCGATGCCTTTATCGAGTCGCTTCCACAGGGCTATGACACGGTCGTGGGCGAGCGCGGCAGCCGTCTTTCGGGCGGACAGAAGCAGCGTGTTGCCATCGCGCGCGTGTTTCTCAAGAACCCCAAGATCCTTATTTTGGATGAGGCGACGAGTGCTTTGGATAACGAGAGCGAGGAGGCGGTGCAGGAGTCGCTCGAAGAGCTGGCACGCGGCCGCACCACGATTATCATCGCCCACCGTCTTTCGACCATTAAGCATGCCGATGAGATCGCGACCGTTGAGCATGGTCGCGTTGTGGAGCGTGGCACGCACGAGGAGCTTCTCGCCCGTGGCGGCACTTATGCCCGTTACTATCGAATGCAGTTCGAAGGTGCGCGTGCGCACGAGCTCGACTGATTGATATGACAGGAAGTTTATGGCTGACAAGAACCCTTTGACTCCGGAAGAAGTGACGGAGTTATTCTCCGAAATCGATGCATCCGGTGTCTTGGATCCCACGCTTGCCAAAAAGCGCACCGAGCGCATGCGTGAGAAGGAGGCTGCGGCCAAGCGCGGTGACAAAGCGGCGCTAGCGCAGCTGCGCAGCGAGGACCGCGCGAGCCAGGCAAAACATATCGACCCGCTGTCCGAGGACGATCCTTCGGGCTCGCAGGTGAGCCATACCATTACGAAGACCGCGATGGCCGTAGTCATTGGTATTTTGGTGCTGATCGTGGGCATGCAGATCGGCTACGGCGTGATGCGCCGTCTGAATACCGCCAACCTGTCCGAGAGCGTTTCGGTCGATACCGTTTCGACGGCGCTGAAGGGCGGCCTCGAGTGGGGCAACGGCTTTACGCAGTTCCCGCTCGACTTTACCGTCGATGAAGCCGATGAGCGTACGGGCACGGTTGAGGTGACGGTGTTGGACACGTCGTCTGCCAATGAGCTCGAGCTGCTGTCCAACGGGCAGATCCAGGCCGCGGCGCTTGCGACCAACGCCCTGCTCAACGACAAGATTGACCGCGTGGTGTATAACGTTCACGCCTATATCGACGAGGATAGCAACATTCAGCACGATTCCTTTTTTGGCATGTTCCCCGCGCGGGGTCATCAGAGCGCCATTTTGACGTTTGTGTGGACCAAGAGCTCATCCAACGCCACGAATATCGACTGGAAGATGCGCATCGTGAGTATGGACGACACCATTGCCGAGCGCATTCAAAAACAGGTGAACTCGGTTTCGTCGCTGATCGAGGACCCGGTGGTGAGCCAGACCAAGATTGACGAGGAAAAGGCCGAACGTGACCTGGAGCATCGTCTGCATGGCCGCGAGATTTTCCGCGGCGGCAAGCCCGATCGCTCACCGTCCGATCTGCTGGAACAGGACAAGAAAAAGTAAGACGCCATCATCCCGCGTGAGCCACAAGCCCCGCGGGATGATTTTTCTGGGACGGGGATTAAATAATCATTATGCATAGAAAGTCATAATTATCATTTCGTAAACAATTTGATGAAATTAACGCCATGAGGCATGCTTGCGGTTACAATACCGCGAGGCCTAACTACACACCTTTAAGCCGGTCCTGTGAGACCGGGAAGGAGAATTATGGCGAACAACCATACCGCGGGCGCTGCCGCCCGCACCTTCGCGCCCAGCGAGCTTTGCCAGCATATGCTGGCCAAAACCAGCAAGGGCACCTGCGGTCCCTGTATCCTGTATCTTGAGGATGGGACCATTTTTTATGGACGTGCATGCGGCGCCGAGGGCACCGCGACCGGCGAAGTCTGCTTCAACACCTCGCTCGAGGGCTACTTTGAGGTCATGACCGACCCGAGTTATGCCGGCCAAATTGTAACCATGACCTATCCGCAGATCGGCAATTACGGTATCGACGAGACCGATGTCCAGTCGGCCTTCCCTGGCGACGCCGTGCGCCCTGCGAGCGCTCCGGCTATGCGCGGCATGATCGTTCGCGACATGTGCGCCACGCCTTCTAACTGGCGCTCGGCCGTCAGCGTGCCGGAGTACCTGCGCGCTCACGGCATCGTCGCTATCGAGGGTGTCGACACCCGCGCTCTGGTGCGCCATCTGCGCGACAATGGTTCCAAAATGGGCATTATCTCGACCGAGATCTTCGACGTCGACGAGCTTGCCGAGCGTCTGGCCGCAGCGCCCACGCTGGTAGGCGAGAACCTGGTCAAGACCGTAAGTTGCCCCGCGCCTTACGAGTTTGTGGCCGCCGACCTGCCTGCCACGCATGACTTTGCGCTTGCGGTTGCCGCTCCTGCCCGTCACAAAGTGGTCGCCTACGACTGCGGTGTGAAGCGCGGCATTCTGGAGGGGCTGGTCCGCGCCGGCTGCGACCTTACCGTCGTGCCGTGGGATACTCCCGCCCAGCAGGTGCTCGAGATGAATCCCGATGGCGTCTTTTTGTCCAACGGCCCCGGCGACCCCGACGCCGTGGTGGAGACCTACGAGCAGGTGCAGCAGCTGATCGGCAAGGTGCCGGTCTTTGGTATTTGCCTAGGTCACCAGATGATCAGCTTGGCCTGCGGCGCCCAAATGGAAAAGCTTAAATTCGGTCACCGTGGCGGTAACCAGCCGGTTATGAATCTGGTGAGCCGTCGCGTGGAGATCACCGCGCAAAACCACGGCTTTGGCCTGCTGTTCCCCAGTCTGGGCAAACTGATTCCGGAGCTTTCCGGCGGCGAAACCGAGCATGCGGCCGATGGCGACCTGCGCGCCTGGGTGCGCCGCGGTATCGCGCCGGTCGTGATGAACGAGCGCTTTGGCCGCATTCGCCTGACACATGTGAACCTCAACGACGGCACCGCCGAGGGCATCCAGCTGCTCGACGCCCCGTGCTTCTCGGTCCAATACCACCCCGAGGCTTCGCCCGGCCCCACCGATGCCCACTATCTCTTTACCGCCTTTACGCGACTCATGGACGGCGAGGAGAACTACCTGGACATCGACACCGCGAAGGACCGCCTCGCCGGCTGGAATTTCGCCGAGTCCGAGAACGCTGCGACCGAGGAGAACTAACATGCCTAAACGTACTGACATCAAGCGCATCCTCGTTATTGGTTCGGGCCCCATCGTTATCGGTCAGGCCTGCGAGTTCGACTACTCCGGCGCCCAGGCCTGCAAGGTGCTCAAGGAGGATGGCTTTGAGGTCATCCTGGTCAACTCCAATCCGGCGACCATCATGACCGACCCGGGCTTGGCTGACCGCACCTATGTTGAGCCTATCACCGCCGAGTTTATCGAGCGCGTGATCAAGAAAGAGCACCCGGACGCGCTGCTGCCCACGCTGGGCGGCCAGACCGGTCTGAACGCCGCCGTCGAGCTGGCAAAGGACGGCACGCTCGACAAGTACGGCGTCGAGATGATCGGTTGCGACCTGGCCGCCATCGAGCACGGCGAGGACCGCAAGCTCTTTAACGAGGCCATGGCCGAGATCGGCCTGGAGGTCGCGCGCTCGGGCTACGCCTATAGCGTGGCTGACGCCGAGGCCATCGCCGAGCGCGTGGGCTATCCCTGCGTGCTGCGTCCGAGCTTTACCCTCGGCGGTGCCGGCGGCGGCATCGCGCATACCCATGAGGAGCTCGTCTCTATCGTGAGCCAGGGCCTCGAGCTTTCGCCTGCCCACGAGGTGCTGGTCGAGGAGTCCATCGAGGGCTGGAAAGAGTACGAGATGGAGGTCATGCGCGACCACGCCGGCAACGGCATCATCGTGTGCTCCATCGAGAACCTCGATCCCATGGGCGTGCATACCGGCGACTCCATCACGGTGGCACCGGCGCAGACCCTCTCCGACCTTGAGTATCAGCGCATGCGTGTCGCCTCGCTCGCCATCTTGGAAAAGATCGGCGTCGAGACCGGCGGCTCCAACGTGCAGTTTGCCGTGAACCCCCAGACCGGCCGTCTGATCGTCATCGAGATGAACCCGCGCGTGAGCCGTTCGTCCGCACTGGCCTCCAAGGCCACGGGCTTCCCCATCGCCAAGGCCGCCGCTCGCCTGGCCGTGGGCTACACGCTCGACGAGATCGTCAACGACATCACCAAGGCAACGCCCGCCTGCTTTGAGCCCACAATCGACTACTGCGTCGTCAAGGTGCCGCGCTTTGCCTTCGAGAAGTTTAAGGGCACTGATCCTACGCTCACCACGCGCATGAAGGCCGTGGGCGAGATTATGGCGATCGGCCGCACCTTTGAGGAGGCCTTCGGCAAGGCCATGCGCTCACTGGAGGACGGGCATCAGGGCATTTGTGCCGGTGGCAAGGAGGGTGCCGACAAGCTGAGCGACGATGAGCTCGCTCAGGCCGTGGCAACCCCGACCGAGCACCGCATCTTCTTTGTGGTCGAGGCCCTGCGCCGTGGCTGGGACATCGCCCGCATCCACGCCATCTGCGGTATCGATCCGTGGTACCTCAACCGCATCAACGACATGGTGCAGGTCCAGGAGAGCATCCGCGGCCTGCGTGTGGAGGATATCGACGCCGACGCGATGCGCCTGCTCAAGCAGTATGGTACGAGCGACGCCGAGATCGCCGCGTTGACCGGCTCGGACGAGCGCTTTGTGCGCGCCTATCGCAAGGGTCTGGGCGTGGTTCCCAGCATGAAGACGGTCGATACCTGCGCTGCGGAGTTCTCGAGCGCCACGGAGTACCACTACAAGACGTACGAGAACATCTACCGCACGAGCCCGGACGCCAAAAAGTGCGTGGCTCCCGACGAGACCACGCCGGCGGACAAGCCCAAGGCGATGATCCTGGGCGCCGGCCCCAACCGTATCGGCCAGGGCATCGAGTTCGATTACTGCTGCGTGCACGCGAGCTACGCGCTGGCGGCCCGCGGCTTTGAGACCATCATGGTCAACTGCAACCCCGAGACCGTCTCGACTGACTACGACACCTCGGACCGCTTGTACTTTGAGCCGCTCACCTACGAGGACGTCATGGATGTCATCGATGTTGAGCGTCCCGACGGCGTCGTGGTGACGCTCGGTGGCCAGACCCCGCTTAAGCTGGCGCGCATGCTCGAGGAGAGCGGCGTGAACATTATGGGCACCAAGCCCGATGCCATCGACTTTGCCGAGGACCGCGAGCGCTTCGCCGCTCTGCTCGACAAGCTGGGCATCATGTACCCGCCGGCGGGCCAGGCCACCTCGTTTGAGGAGGCCGAGGCCGTGGCCGCGCACATCGGCTATCCGCTTCTGGTGCGTCCGAGCTATGTGTTGGGCGGCCGCGGCATGATGATCGCCTACGATGCCGAGCATCTGCGCGATTACATGGCAGAGGCTGCGCGCATTAGCCCCGACTACCCGGTGTACCTCGATCGCTTCCTGGAGGGTGCGATTGAGTCCGATGTCGATGCCCTGTGCGACGGCGAAGAGGTCTACATCGGCGGCATCCTGGAGCATATTGAGGAGGCCGGTATTCACTCCGGCGACTCTGCGACCTGCATCCCGCCGTTCAGCTTTAGCGAGAGCCTGCAGGCGAAGCTCCGCGAGACCACGCGCCGCATCGCGATGGCGCTGGGCGTACGCGGCCTGGTCAACGTGCAGTATGCCATCAAGGGCGAGACCGTCTACGTGATCGAGGCCAACCCGCGTGCCAGCCGTACCGTGCCGTTTATCTCCAAGGCCACCGGCGTGCCGCTGGCCAAGTGCGCGGCGCGTATCATGGCGGGCGATTCCATCGCGAGCTTGGGCCTGCCGAGCGATGAGCGTCAGCTGGACTGGTTCTGCATGAAGGAAGCCGTTATGCCCTGGGGCCGTTTCCCGGGCGCCGACGTTATCCTGGGGCCCGAGATGAAGTCGACGGGCGAGGTCATGGGTATCGCCAAGAGCTATCCCGAGGCATACGCCAAGACGCAGCTGGCGATCGACTACAAGCTGCCCGACCCGAGCGCCGGCAAGGTGTTCATTAGCGTGTGCGACCGCGACAAGCGTCATATCCTTTCGGTTGCGCGCATCCTTCGCTACCTGGGCTTTGATATCTGCTCCACCGAGGGTACGGCGCGCGTGCTGCGCGGCGGCAACGTGACCTGCGAGGTCGTGGAGAAGATTAGCGGCCCGCACGACGGCGAGCGTCCCAACATCGGTGACCTCATCGCCGATGGCAAGATTGCGGTAATCATCAACACGCCGTACGGCCCGGGTTCGCGTGGCGACGGCTACCTGCTACGTACCGAGGCCGTGCGCCGCGGCGTGACCTGCGTGACGGCGATGTCTGCGGCCAACACGTACGTGAGTGCCATCGAGGCCGTGCGCGAGGACCAGCAGGGTCACGGCAGCGCCAACGACATGGGCATGGACGTCATCGCCCTGCAGGACCTGCCGCAGCATACGGTGTAGGTTGAACTGGCCGGCCGGGGCGGAGGGGGCTGAGTTTCCCCCTTCGCTCCGGCTGCAAGCAGAGTCGCTCAGTGGGAAAC
>NZ_QSHS01000028.1:0-31264 GCF_003467795.1 Collinsella sp. AM36-4AA | reverse complement strand
CGCCCACTGGTCGCTCGAGCTGAAGAGGACCTACACCTTCGTGAACCTCGCCGACCCCGAGCTCGCCATCGAGTGGCCGATCCCGCTGGAGGAGGCCACCGTCTCCGAGGCCGACCTCAACCACCCGATGCTCAAGGACGTCGTCCCCATGGCGCCGAAGCGCACCCTCGTCACCGGCTGCAACGGCCAGCTGGGCCATGCGGTGCGCGCGCTCGCCGAGGAGCGCGGCGTCGCCAAGGACTTCGACTTCTGCGACATCGACACCTTCGACATGTCAGACCCGGACGCCTACGTACAGTACGACTGGTCGCTCTACGGCACCGTGATCAACTGCGGCGCCTACACGGCCGTGGATAAAGCCGAGACCCCCGAGGGCCGCGTGACCGCCTGGAAGGCCAACGCGACGGGGCCGGCGCTTCTCGCCCGCACCTGCGCCGGGCACGGCATCACGCTCGTGCACGTGTCGTCCGACTACGTCTTCGACGGCACGGCCGAGGTCCACGACGAGGAGGAACCCTTCTCCCCGCTGTCCGTCTACGGCCAGACCAAGGCGGCAGGCGACATCGCCGTGGCCGGCTGCCCGCGCCACTACATCATGCGCTCGAGCTGGGTCATCGGCGAGGGGCACAACTTCGTCAAGACCATGAAGGCGCTGTCCGACCGCGTCGCCGACCCGGGGGATAAGCTCGCCCAGATCACCGTCGTTGACGACCAGCTGGGACGCCTGACCTTCACGCGCGACATGGCCGCGGCCATCTTCCACGTGCTGGAGAACAAGGCCCCCTACGGCACCTACGGCTGCACCGGCAGCGGCCGCGTCGCCTCCTGGGCCGAAATCGCGCGTGAGGTCTTCGAGGCCGCCAACGGCAACGGCGGCAAGGTGGTCCCGGTCTCCACGGCCGACTACTACGCCAGCGCCGCCGGCCCCATCGCACCGCGCCCGGTCCACTCCGCGCTCGACCTGTCCAAGCTGGAGTCCGCAGGCTTCGACATGCCCGACTGGGAGGAAGAGCTGGGGGAGTACCTCAAGACGCTCTAGTCGCTCTTAATAAATATGCGAGAATCAAAGCCGCCGTTCTTTAACGGCGGCTTTTCTTGTGCCTGGCGTATAGCTCTGTGCCGGTAAGTGCGGTGGTGGTCACCAAGCGAGAACAGCCTGTCGAGCTCATGCTAGGAGTTCGCGACGGGGCGGTTGACGGCGACCTGCCCGTCCCGGGTGAGCATGCAGGCCCAGTGGAAGGACTTCCCGACATCGAGCTAGAGGACGGCCCTCCTCGCGGGCGCTGCGTTGTTGGCCATGGTATCCTCCAATCGTCGGTCGATCGGAAGCCGTTTCCCGCGACACCCACATTACCTGGCCGTGGCCATCTTCCCTGAGGTCCGGCAGTTTCCTATCAGTCGTCTGAAACGGCGACGCCTGCGTCGGCAATACCCCCCGGGACCTCTTCGGGGCAGGGAAAGACGGCCGTACGCGGGCGCCCGATCGGCGGCCCAGACGGGCTTGCTTGCATCGTATGCGACACCGGGAAATGCATCAACGGGGTATCGAATAGCTCGTTTCTGACTGTAATGGGGCTTCGTCGCCGGTCGAGCAAAGTAGCCGGACCTTATGCGCTCTGGAGCGTTATCCATCTCGTAACGTTTCCCCGCCATTCATGGGCGTCTGAGTTTCTGGCATCGCTGTGGGCACCGCATCAGCTCAGATGTACTATCTATTGGTCTATTATGGCGAGGCTGTGGACGAGTTCATCGACTCGAAGTCGGGGGCGAGGATAGACGCGAAGACAGGAGGGATTCTCTGATGGATAGCGTGTTCAATGACCATGTGTTCCCTAAATACAAGGATCAACAGGTCATGAAGCCTCAGATGCATGGCTTCAATGACCCCACTTTGAGGAATTTCATGCTGTTGGACTCGTCTGCCCTGGTGAAAGACGAGCTTAAAGCCGACAGGTTCGACGATGAGTTCATTAGATCCTTCCTCAATGCCGCCAAGGAGCTTGCGGCCGCCGGGAGGAGAGCGACCGACAGGCCGGGCATGTATGTGATGCTGGAACATTCCTACGCGATTCCGGTGATGTTCCTCACAAGGCACTGTATTGAGCTTTCAATCAAGAGGGCGATAAAAAGATGTGGGGCTAAGCCTAAGAAAGACCACAGCCTTACAAACCTGTGGAACTCCTTGCTCTCGAGGTTTCCGGGGCAAAAGTGCCGTGAAGACAATACAACCATCAAGAACATGGGTGCTTTTGTAAAAGCCATTGCCGAAATCGATGACAACGGCATCAGTCTCCGCTATCCGCAGGACAAATCAGGCAGACTGACGCAGGACAGGCCGCTATTCGTGAATGACGAGGAAGTTGTCTCGTATTTGGAGAAGTTCGTAGAGCAGCTTCAGCTGATTGACTTCGATTATCTTGTCGAGAATGGTAAATAAGTGGTTGGAAGCTGGTCTTTATCGTTTGTAAAACCAGTGGTTGGAATCATGGTTGTATTAGCCGGTTAATCAGAACAGCTGTTGATTATTTTTTAACAGCTTAATTAAGATACCTGTAATTTATGCATAAAAGGTAGTGAATTGCTACCTTTACCATATGGATCTGTGAGTAAGTGCTTCGAGATGATGATGCCGATCTCGCTTCAATTTATGGGTGTATCGAAAAATAAGGGCGGAGTCGCTCTCGCGTTCCCGCCCCGCAAACCCGAATGATTCTGACTTTCCCGTTATCCGGAACGGCCGGGAAAGTTCGCGTCTCAGTCCGGAAAACCCAATGCTTAAAGCGACGATGCCAAGGGGCTACTCGGTCAGCTTCTTGCATCCGTACCAGGTCAAGGGGAGGGGCAGCCTGTAGAACGAGGTCGGCTCCATAGGGATCTCCTCGAGACTTCCGTTGCCTCGCCGAACCCACGAAGTTCCGTTTGCGTCGGTGAAAGCCGTTTCGGGTGCCGTGCGTACTCCCATTCCGTGCCCTTCCGTCGGGAGCCATGTGTACCATGCTCCAGGAGGAAGCGTGCCGACGCAGACGCGGTCGGGAAAAGCGGGACGGTTGTCCTCTCCTTTGAAAGAGGGGCCGGCTCCGCTAATCCCGACACAGGTGACGATTACGTCGTAGACGGGGGACTCGCTTTCGTTTCGAAGCACGACTAACTGCCAGACGAATCGATTGTCCTTGGGCTGATCGGTTCGGTTTCGACCCCCTTCGTACCATGCCGATATGCGGGATGGCTGATACCGCTTGATGTCGTCCTCCCTGTTCCTTTTGTTCTGGCTGCTTTGCCGCAATGCGGCAATCAAGGTCCCCAAGGTAAAGAATCCGATGAATGCTTGGACAATCAGATTGGCGATGTCTATTTTGTTGTCAAAAGTCACTGGATGGTCACCGGCTTAGCGTCGTGGGGCGATACTTCTAACTCCGAATAATAAGGGATGATCGATGGTTGCCGTTTCGTAAGCGTATAAATGGGTGCGTCTCAACAGCTTGTTTTTCTTAAGGCAAACATGCTGCAACGCCAATTCAAAGAGGTTGCGGTGATGCAAGCAAACGCCAATCGCAGGAACAAATGGGCCGACCGCATCGAGCGGTGCCTCTCGTCCAACATGAGCGCGGAAGACTGAGTAAGCTCAACCACTTGAGAGAGTCGCGCCTTTACAGGTGGTTTGCCAGATTCAGAAAAGAGGAGCCGCAACGCTTCCCCCGTAGGAACGCCGCCACGGCGAACTAGCTTGAAATCACAAGGGGCGGCATCACCGACGCGAAGTCATCGTGCCCGCGACAAACGGATCTTCTCCGATGGCCTCGGCCGCTAGCGCAGATCTAGCATCGAGTGAGTATTTGCACGTTTCCGTACCGCGAATATTGGGGGGCGCTCAAATACTCATTCGATCGAGCTTATGCCATCATTGTTGTGAACGGGGCGACCTCGGTTGCGGTTTGATCTAGCGCAGCGAAGGAAATCTTTCGCTATAAGTTTATGCAGGAGGAAATAATGGAGACATGCCGGTCAAAAGAGCCTGCTGATCAGCTCATCGATCATATTGATTCCTATCTCAAGGATAAGGACAATCAATATGCAATTGCACTTGAGGGAGATTGGGGATCGGGAAAGACCCGATTCATCGAAGGGAAACTCAACGAGTATCTCGAAAAGGGCGAATACAACCTTGTCCGCGTTTCCATGTTCGGAATTGCCACTGCTGATGATCTATACGAACGTATTGTGATGGCGCTTGTACACCTTAGCGATAAAGGTATGAAGGCGCAAGCTGCTGCCAAAACTATAGGGGGCGCCCTCAACGGTATTTCGAGGGCTTTAATTAAAAGAACGGGATTATCGGTGAATCTCGCCGTCGGGATACAATCCGTTGCCTGCCTAATGCTCAAAAAGAAGCACTTTCTTGTATTCGATGATGTGGAGAGGCGTTCTAAACATAGCGACGATTTGGCGCTATTCGGAACGATGAACGATCTTGTCGAAAGACTTGGATTGAAGGTCATGCTGGTTTCAAATGCCTGGGAAGGAAGTGATGTGCAATCGATGCGAGAGTTCGATAGGGACGTACGCGAAAAGCTAATTTGGAAAGTCTATCCTTTCAAGCCGTGCCCGTCTGCATTGGCCAAAGAAATTCTCATGGGAGATTGTCGCCCATCGGAAGACCTTGATATGCATAGCGCCATACTTGCGGGGGTAGAGGCCAGCGGATGCGTAAATGCTCGGGCAATGATTCGTGCTCATGAGCTAATCAGAAGAATTTGCAGCCTTGAGGTGCTTCAAAATACAGGAATTGCACTTCAAAACCGGTTTTACGCTCTACGGGACGCAGTCCATTTTGCTTTGTTGACCTCCATGGGGAACGCACCTTCCATGCCACAAAACGGAAAGCCAGAGGAATGGCTCAGTCCGGAGGCGCTGGAATACGATCGCAGAGTGTCTCTTTACGAGCAATACTCTGATTTCTCCGTGATAGGTAAGGCATTCGACCCTTCAGGCGATGTAGATATTGAAGATCTCGAACAAGGGTTTAAAACATACATTTGGAAACGGTACCCGAGCAACCGCGATACCCTCGAAGTTAGGGAGATCGCTAAAAGTATGCGGTGCGCTTACGATCTTGATGACGATAATGTAGATGGCCTCGCGCAGCGTTACTATGATTTAGTTACTAGAGCACATTATTCAGTCGATTGTTTGCACGACGTGCTCGAGGTTTATTACCTGCTATCTGACCTCAAATGGGAATGTCCATTTTCGCAAAATGACTTTATCAAATATTGCAAGAAAGTGATCGATGCCGATCTAGACAAAGCTTCTGAGCTCCTCTCTGGACCAGTATTTAGTGCAGACGAAAGGCGGAAAAGACGGGCGCTCGCCGAAGAACTTGAGCGTTATGCTCGGACAGAGCTGAATAAAAAGATGTCGAGTCAGTTGATGATATCTGAGGGAGCGGAGGGACTGACGGGCAGGGAGATTGCTCGACTTCTCAACGATGCTGCAGAACGCGATGTCAAAGTGTTGGTTAATGCTAGTCCGAGAGTCATTGTCGAGTCATTTTGTAGAGAAGATGCGGCGAATCAAGAGGCGCTTCGCAAGTTCTTTGTGCATCTTCATAACGTTTGGATTCCGGGTGGGGTGCCATCGGCGGATTTAGTTGAATGGATACTTGAGATAAAGACTGCACTGGAAGAAACGAACGTTGAAACGAAAACTGGATCAATGAGAAGGCGTTTGTTCTTGAGAAATCTGGAGGAGCTTGAGAGCCGATTTGGGTATCCCGTACAGAAGTAGCACCGATGCTCCACTTGCCGTGCGCTTCAGTGCCAGCGGTCTTGTTTTGCGCTTGCGCGGTGCCGGCTTGATTTCATTTGTTGCATAGATTGAAGGATGCGCCAGTCACGTCTTCTTCGCCGTGCTCACGGTCTTCTGTCCGTCTCGGCTGCATGGTGGGTCCGATTGCTTTTTCGGAGTGGCAATGATACGTATGGTGTGAAACGGATGGTACGCGGATAACGAAGGGCGGAAACAACGACAGCCCCACGCTAAAGGAAAGGAGCGGAGGAACTATGCCAGAAAATAAAATACCAGGCCTCTTCACCGTCTACTACATGAATCAGCAGAAGGTGTTCGAGACGAGGATGCTCCTGGACAACAAACTCAAGACTACAAGCTCCAAGGAAAACCAGAACGGGACGACAAAGAGAGCATCATTGAACGCCGAAGCGGAGCTCAACCCTCCCTTTCTGACGAAACTCAGGGCAAAACTCGAAGGAAGCGTCAGGCACGAAAAACAAGAGAAGATCGTGGACACCCTCGAATACGTGAACACAAATAGCCGGATGCTCGCCGACATAATGGAGCATTGCAAAGCCCCCGAAAGCGGAACAACGCTTGCAGAAGGCGACCTCGCATACATCGGCGATGTCTCGCTGGAGCTCATCAATGAGGAGGAGATTCGAGGCATCATGGCAATCATGAGCGGGACCTTCGACGGAATCACCGTCTCCGATGCCGGAGACCTCGACATCGGCCACATGATGCAATCCTTCATAGGAGACGGCGCAGCCTTCAAGCTCAGAGGAAACCGCGCAAGAAGAAGAACGCCGCTGTACGCGAAGATTCCCCTCGATGGAGAAGAAATGTTCGAAAGCGGGTACACAATCGACGACCTGCTCATCGGAAAGGTCGGCATCGTCGGGATATGCAAAGGGAAAATCACCCCGGCCCAGATGAAGAGCCCCCTCGATTACTTCCAACAGCCAGACGACCCGAAACGCACGCCGCAGAACGACATTGTTATATGCGGAAAGAACCCGTCACCCACCGCCATGACCGGCGGCGGCAATCGGGTAGAACAGGGCTATTACATAGACATCCTTGCTGTCATTCAGGCAGTGTCCTTCGAGGCTTGATAGGCAACGCCATGCGCAAACTCGTCACATACAACAAATCCCAGTATAAAGCCCTGATCGACCAGCTCGGAGACGGCGGCTTCAAGTTGATGTCGCTTCTCGAACTACACGGAAGCGACCAAATCTCCGAGCTCCTCTCCGAGAAAAAGCTCGTCGTGGACGTTTCATCACTTGTGGGGTTACTCTCGGGCGATCTTCAGCTGGCATCGAAATTCGAGCTCCTCGTCCACCAGCTACCCTTTGGCACCCTCTTCATCGGAGACGATAAAACCGTGAACGAAGGAGCATACCAATTGAGAACCATGTTCGACGACATTATAGAATGCGACATCGAGATCGATAAGGACGCCCAGAAGGACAAAAGAGTAAAGAGAACACTCGTATCCCTCGACGAACTCGAATTCAAACAGGTCCTCACCACCCTCGAAAGCGAGCTCATAGGCCAGATCGAATTCAAACGCTCCTTCGAATCCCGATCGCGCAGCTTCAGGCTCTTCAACGCGCTCGACGAGCAGCCGGTATTCTCGTTGCTCCTTCTTGGCCCTTCGGGTGTCGGGAAAACAGAAGTCGCCAAGATTCTCTGCGAGGCAATCGCGCCATGCCAGCCCCTCCCTAAAGTCAATCTTGGGAACTACAGCAGCAAGGACTCTCTAAACTCCCTGATTGGCAGCCCGAGAGGATACATGGGAAGCGAAGAAGGCGAGCTGGGAAAGAAGATCGACTCGTCCGATGCCGGAATTCTCCTGGTGGATGAGTTCGAGAAAGCTGAACCCGCCGTCTGGAACTTCTTCCTCGATCTCCTCGAGACAGGATCGTTCACGGACTCCCAAGGGATGGAGCACGATCTCCGCGGGTTCATCATCGTATTCACGACAAACTGCCCCCTCGGGAAGATCAATGAAACTTTCCCGGCAGAACTCCTCTCCCGCTTCAATTTGATGAGCCACTTCTCCAAGCTAAGCGTAAGCGACAAAAAGTTCTTTGTCGAAAGATACGTATCCATGTTTGCCAAGAAGTACAGGGAGACTGCTCCCAGTGGCTTGCCGACATTGCCGGACGACATCGCCGACAGGGCAATGATGGAAATCGACATTGAAGCGACCGAAAACATCCGGATCCTCAAGAACACAACAAGATCTTGGATCAGCGAATTCGTAGAGAAGGCCCGAAAGAGCAGTTCAATCGCGACGCAGCCCTCCATCATCAACACCCAAACATAACGAATATATGTTCTTATTGCATCGCATCTACATTACGAAATTCAGATTGCTTGAGATGTCTTGACGCAAGTTCAGATTCACTTCGGAGTATCATGCTGTCAATTTGAAGGATGCTACCTGCGCTTTTGAAGAATCGAAACGGAGGTTGTAAGCCGATTCTTCCTTTCACCGACTGGCAAAACGATTTACACCTAATTGTGGGAGTTGCCCACGCGATTTCTCCTTGCTCCTGCATCGATCTCGCTAAACTAATAAGTGCTGCCACCAGGGCATTTTCTGGTGCATATTCTATTGGCTCCCGCGAAGATCGGAGCGGGTATGTTTGCTGCCGAGTCCTACACCAGCCGTCATTACATTGCGATTGTTGCCATGGCCTGCCTATGCGTTTTGCTGGGCGGGCCTTCTTATGCTGCGGGCGCGGAGAGCCTCATCATCGCGGGCGCGACGTACTGCGAGCCGGGCGTGTCGGGCCCCGGCTGGGCCTGGACCGATGCCGACCATCTGGAGCTTGACGGCTACGCGGGTGGGGCCATCGGCGCCGACGGCGACCTGGTGCTGACGCTTGCCGGGCAGAACTCCGTGACGGAGTCGCATGCGCCCGATGCGGACATCACGCTGTGCGGCATGGAGGTGTGGGGCAGCCTGACGCTTCGCGGCACCGGGACCCTGACGGCGACGGGCTCGCAGTGCGGGATCCACGTTTCGCAGGCGCTCGTGGTGGACGGATGCACCGTCGATGCCCGGGCAGACGTGGCCAATATTACGGACGAGGCGGTCGCCGGCGTGATCGCTGGCGACATGGCCGTGCGCGGCGGCGGGCGCATCGTTGCCGCGGGCGCCGGGTCCGGAGCGGGCGTGCGCGCCTACGGTGTGTATCTGCAAGATGCGGGCCTTGGCGATGGTGCGGCCGGCTGTCGGCTTTCCGTTGACGCCTCGTGGCTTGATGCGGCCGGTGCCGACGGCGGCGCTGCGTGTACGGGCGGGTCGCTTGTGTCCGCACGGTTTGTGACGCCTGCTGGCGGGGCTTTTGGTGCTAGTGGCGTGATGGATGCTGCAGGGGTAGTGGCACCGCATGTGGTGGTTGAGCCCGATGTCGCCACGCCTCCGGCGGGGGAGACCGACGGGAGCGATGTGCCTGGATGCGGGGCGGGCGAGCCTTCCGCCGATGCTAACCCCGCTGCCGGAGAGCCCACCACAGGGCCCACGACAAATCCGGCGCTGAAACCAGCGGCCGCGACAACCAAGACAACAACGACAGTAACCAAGACCACGGTCGCCAAAGCCTCCAAGCCCAAGGCTGCCACTGCGACAAGTGCGGCACTCCCCAAGACCGCCGACAACAACTGGATCGCCGCTTCCGTGACGCTTTTCCTACTTGGTACAATGCTTCTAGCTGCCGCATGTCGTTGTTGAGATAGCTGCCATTTGGAAGAAAGGGACATCCACAAGGTATGACTTTTGACAACTGTACAGCAGACGCAACCGACCCTATCGTGCCGAAAGCACCCCGTACTTTACCCGATGATCTGGACAGCATCGCCTTGATCGACGAAGCTGCCACCCCGAGACGTCGTGGTTCAAGCTGTAAAGCAGTGTTGAGCTGCGATTTTAGTGGTTACGGCGTTTGCCATGGCGCGGCTGACGCGCACGAATTTAAAATCGGGGGCAAAAAGTTCTTGGAAAACCTCGCGCGGCTATGTTAGTATCTCTTTTGCCGAAAGGCGACGGGCGATTGGCTCAGGGGTAGAGCATATCCTTCACACGGATGGGGTCACAAGTTCGAATCTTGTATCGCCCACCATCTAAAGCACAGGTCAGAGGTGTTAAGCCTCTGACCTTTTTCTTTTTGACACCAAAATTGAAGCGAAGTTACCTAAGGCGTTATATGTTACGCAGTTCACCTTAGGTGTCGTCATTGCGCGTTTTGCAAAATGCGTCTGCGTTCATTCATTGAATTCCCTGCGTAATCTATGTGCAATTGTGGAGACAGAGACCGCTGGCTCACAGCTTGTACCAGCGCGTTCATGCCTATGGCGGCTTTTCAACGGATTGCGTCAAGCTTTTGGTCAGCGTTTGGTCAGCTTCCGGTACTTACCCGCATGATGCCCCGGTAGATAATCGTCCACGACCACAACCGCACGGTCTACGGCCGATACCAGGGGAGGCGCAAATGGACGAAATCGTCTGCGCAAACACCGCATTCCGCTATTGGCGCTGCCCACCGCAGGTGCGCGACCTCTACCCGCGCCTACCCAACTCCGAAGAAGGCTGGCGAGCTCTATCCCAAGCCCCTTTCGTAACCGACGTCCTCAAGACCCCAGTCATCACAGCAGCATCAACTCGAAGCAACCTACATTCCGAGACAAGACGGACCATCCGATGGAACAGCGCCTATACAGAGAAGGTCTCGATCGACACGGGCATGGGCTTTAGCGTCACAGACCCTCTTCATACGCTATTCACCATGACTCGAAGCGTTTCTTCATGCGACCTGGTTCTGGCCATGTACGAGCTCTGCGGATGGTTTTCGGTTTTTAAACCATCGCCCGCGGTCGACATGGCACTTGAGCAAGCAAAATCAGAAGAAGAGCAGTACACCACAGAAAGTCTTTTTGAACTAGATGAAACCCAAGACGAGGCCCCATGGAAGCGAGTCTATGCTCGGGCGAGCCAGAAGGACAGCGAGAATGATCAAAGTGGGCAGCAGAATGACGGATCCGGAAATAAAGCAAACGGAAAAGGCACATCGCTCTGGATGAGAAAGCCTCTTATTGAAATAGAAGAACTGCACAAATTTGCAGCGAAGGTTAAGGGCGAGATGTGGGGAAAACAATTCTACGAAGCCGCACGGCAGGTAATGGGTATTGCGGCATCCCCGCTAGAAGTTGCTGGAATCATGTTGCTAAGTCTTCCGAGGCGTACTGGCGGAGCGGAGTTTAAAAACATATACGTCAACGACTTAACACCGCTGTCGAATTCAGCTCGAAAAATCGCAGGTCAGAAAATCTGTTACGGCGATATCGTCATCGTAAACCCAATAATAATGAAAGCTGTGATTATCGAACTTCAGGGAGAGGTTATCCATGGTTCAGGCGCCGTGCTGGACCACGATGCCGCACGAATGACAGCATTACAAAGCATGGGATACGACGTATTTCTTGTAACCCATGACATGCTCAATGATCACTATCAGCTTGATGCCATCATTCACAGTGTGTGTGAGCGATTGGAGTTGCGCTACAAACCAAAAACCGAGGCGATGAGATGCGCTGAGACCAGATTGCGAGCCAACGTTCTGTGCAATTGGCTTGGTATTGGTAAGTAATAATGTTCAAGTGAGCATTATTACTACTTTATATGCTGCAGTAATTAAGTGCCATTTTAAAACCACGCCGGTTTACTACGTTGGATTGGGGGTAGCTGAGCACACCGAATTCGTCGCTCGTAAAACCGCAGGTAGAATGCCTGCCCGTTTTGCGAATGTAGGCGTGTGGTCGGAAATCCGGGAATCGTCGTAGTAAACCGGTCCGTTTATGAAGCGACCAGCTGGCGCGAGCTGCGCACGGTTCAGTAAATTGACCCGAAGGCGCGGAGAGGGGCTCAGACGAAACCCTCCCGCGGAAGCACCGCGGATTGCTTTGTTCTGGCCGGCGACACCTGGGGCGCGCCCCGCGGGCTATTTCGGGCATCGTGTGTCCCTTCGGCCCCGCGCCGTTCCACGCACCGTAAAATCTTTTCCAAAATTGTCCTTGCATCGGCGGGGGAGTTCCCGTATAGTACTTTCTCGCACGGGGGCGTAGCTCAGCTGGGAGAGCGCTTGACTGGCAGTCAAGAGGTCAGGGGTTCGATCCCCCTCGTCTCCACCCGAGCATTGAATGAGGCTCCAATGCAAGTTGGGGCCTTTTTTCATATCTATCGATTTACGCCATGTGTTGACTGGGCAGCATCTTGGCGACATACCCATTGTTAATTACGAATATGAATGTTAATAACTTTACGTTTCTGGATAGCAAACCTAGTCTGCAGCGCCAATAACAAAGAGACCGGGCGTAATACCCAGCCTCGAAATACTCTGGTGGGCCCTCCGGGATTCGAACCCAGAACCCAGGGATTATGAGTCCCCTGCGCTGACCGTTGCGCCAAGAGCCCTTATGAACGGTGAATGCAATTCTAGCAAAGGCAACTCAGGCCTAATTTCTTCGCTTCACGTCGTGAAATACTACCATGCACGAGCAAGTCGCACAACGCAAGATCAAGTTCGATGCTAAACAACAGCTAATCTAGGCCCGTCGCAGATAAGAAGTGTTTTATAAAAAGTTAAGGCCTTAAATTCAGGGCTTCAAGACATTTCAGCGTGAAATCAACCTGATGCCATTTCAAAACCATGCTGGTTTACTACGACGGATCGGCGACCTTCGACCACCGCGTGTTCTCAGTTTGCAAAACAGCAGGTAGAGAGTCCGACGGTTAACGAAAAGACGTGCGTGGTCGAACATTCCAGATTCATCGTAGTAAACCGGCATAGTTCTGAGGCGCGGATGAGGGACGGTTCGCAATCGGACCCGATAATGGGACTGGCGACGCATAGGAAATCCGGTTGCGCGGGGAGGGTCGCGTTCCGCGCGCCAAGTCGGCCGGCGTAGGGGCCGTGCGGGGGCCAGGCGCTCCGCAGGCTGGCCCGGCCCCGCGGGACTCCGGCGCCCGCCCCCCGGAAGGTTTTTCCAAAATTGTCCTTGCATCGCCGTCCGAGTTCCCGTATAGTACTTCATCGCACGGGGGCGTAGCTCAGCTGGGAGAGCGCTTGACTGGCAGTCAAGAGGTCAGGGGTTCGATCCCCCTCGTCTCCACCCGAGCATTGAATGAGGCTCCAACGCAAGTTGGGGCCTTTTTTTATATAGGCACACAAGGTCAAAGGCGGCACCATGATCCTCCTGGTCGACAAGATCGAAAAAAGCTTCGGCGCTCGCGTCCTCTTTAGCGGCGCTTCCTTCCAGATAAATCCCGGCGAACGCTTTGCGCTCGTGGGCCCCAATGGCGCCGGCAAAACTACCATGCTCAAGATCATCATGGGCATCGACAGCCCAGACGCTGGCCAGGTCCAGTACGCAAAGGACTGCCAGGTAGGCTATCTAGAGCAGGAAACCAACCTGGAGCAAAAGGACACCACCATCCTTGCCGAGGTCATGGCCGCCGCCAAGGAAATCCGCCGCATGGGCGAGCGCGCTAACGAGCTGCAGGCCCAAATCACCGAGCTCTCCGAGCAGGGCAAGGACGTCGACGCACTCCTCAACGAGTACGGCCAGGTCCAGGACCGCTTTGAGCACCTGGGCGGCTACGAGCTCGAGAGCAACGCCCGCAAGATCCTGTCCGGCCTGGGCTTTAAGGTCACCGACTTTGAGCGCCCGTGCTCCGAGTTCTCGGGCGGCTGGCAGATGCGCATCGCGCTCGCCAAGCTCTTCCTGCGCCATCCCGACCTGCTGCTTCTGGACGAGCCCACCAACCACCTGGACCTCGAAAGCGTCCAGTGGCTGCGTGGCTTTATCGCCAACTACGACGGCGCCGTCCTCATCGTCAGCCACGACCGCGCCTTTATGGACGCCTGCGTCGACCACGTCGCCGCGCTCGAAAACCGTCGCGTGACCACTTACACCGGCAACTACAGCAGCTACCTCAAGCAGCGCGAGGACAACCTTGAGCAGATGCGCGCCAAGCGCGCCGCCCAGGAGCGCGACATCGCCCACATGCAGGTCTTCGTCGACAAGTTCCGCTACAAGCCCACCAAGGCCGCCCAGGCCCAGGAGCGCATCCGCAAGATCGAGCAGATCAAAAAGGAGCTTGTCATCCTACCCGAGGGCCACAAGCACATCGACTTTAAGTTCCCCGACCCGCCGCGCTCCGGCGACATGGTCGTGGGCCTGGAGGGCGTCTCCAAGTCCTACGGCAACAAGCACATCTACAGCGACATCGACCTCAAGCTCTACCGCGGCGAGCACGTGGCGCTCGTCGGCCCCAACGGCGCCGGCAAGTCCACGCTCATGAAGATCATCGCCGGACTGGAGCCGCCCACCACCGGCACCCGCGACCTGGGCACCAACGTGGGCGTGGCCTATTACGCCCAGCACGCGCTCGAGGGCATGACCGAGTCCAACACCGTCCTGCAAGAGATCGACACCGTCACGCCCAAGTGGACCGTGCCGCAGCAGCGCAGCCTACTGGGCGCCTTCCTGTTTAGCGACAACGATTCCATCGAAAAGCAGGTGCGCGTCCTTTCCGGCGGTGAAAAGGCGCGCTTGGCCCTGGCTAAGATGCTCGTGGCCCCCGAGGCACTTCTGTGCCTGGACGAGCCCACCAACCACCTAGACATCGACTCGGTGGACATGCTCGAGAACGCCCTGCAAAACTTCCCCGGTACCATCGTGCTAATCAGCCACGACGAGCACCTGGTACGCGCCGTGGCCAACCGCGTCATCGACATCCGCGACGGACAAGTCACGGTCTACGACGGCGACTACGACTACTACCTCTACAAGCGCGAGGACCTCGCAGCCCGCGCCGCCGCCGAGGCGTCCACGGAGAGCGCGCCGGCCACGACCAAGTCCGCCAAGGCCAGCGCCGCCCAGGCCGACACCCCCGTCGCCGCCCCCAAGCCTGCCGAGGGCAAAAAGACCAAGGAGCAAAAGCGCGCCGAGGCCCAAGCCCGCGCTGCGCTCAACAAAAAGCTCAAGGGCGTGCGTAACCAGCTCAAGAAGATCGAGACGGAGCTCGACAAAAAGCGCGCCCGCTATGACGAGCTTATGGAATTGATGGCAAGCGAAGAGCTTTATGCCGATCAAGACAAGTTCAACGCCGCGCTGGGGGAATATAACGGCCTTAAGCAAGAGCTGCCCAAGCTCGAGGACGAATGGCTGGAGCTTTCCACCCAGATCGAAGAGGAGACCGCGCGTGAACTCTCGTAAGGCCGCTGCCGTGGCGATGAGCATCATCGCCATCGCCTGTCGCATCTGCGGCATCTTTATGAGCGCGATGACCGTGCTGCTGTGTTTTAGCGGCCTCACCGCCAAGCTGCAGATCGTAGGCTTTGTCGTTGAGCTTTCGCGCGCACTGCCGAGCGCCATCGCCGGCTATGGCGTCATCACGTCGCCCTTTGGCGGCGTGTTCCGCCTGGATTACGCCATCGTCACCGTGATCCTGTTTGTGATCGACTACCTGCTCACGCGCGCCTCGCGCCGCGTCCGCTAGGGGAGCGCTATGTCCAGCAGCTACCTCATGAACCTGCTCGCCAGCGCCGTCGCCGTCATCGTGGGCATCGTGATCCACGAGAGCGCACACGCCGCCGCGGCCTGGGCGCTCGGCGACAAGACGGCCCGTTCGCGCGGCCGCGTGTCACTCAACCCGCTTAACCATATCGACCCGTTTGGCACCATCATCCTGCCGCTGCTCATGCTCGCGGCCGGCGGCCCGGTGTTCGCCTTCGCCAAACCCGTGCCCGTCTACCTCAACAACCTCAAGCACCCCAAGCGCGACGAGGTCCTGGTGAGCGCGGCCGGCCCCGCGTCGAACATCGCACTCGCGTGCCTTGCCGCGGCACTCATGCACGTGGCGTACGGCAACCTCTACACCGGCATCTCCTTTGCCCTGGCGTCACAGATCATGAACTTCGGCGCCACGTTTATCGTGGTTAACCTGTCGCTTGCGTTCTTTAACCTCATCCCAATCCCGCCGCTCGACGGCTCGTCGATCATCGTGCCCTTCCTCAAAGGCAAGGCGCTCAACAACTATTACCGTCTGCAGCAATATGCTATGCCCATCCTCATCATCGTGCTGTATCTGCTGCCCATGTGGACCGGCATCGACGTGATCGGCCGCTATTTCGACGTTACCGTGTATCCGCTTGCTGAGCAGCTGCTCAACTTCGCAATCGCCGGCATCTAAGGTAAACTTACGGGTCGACCGTGCAAAACGGTCGTAACATGCACCCAAACCGCGCCGCGAAGGCGCCGTCAAAGGAGGTCGAAGATGTCGTATCGCGTGTCGACGCAGGTCTACAGCGGACCGTTCGACCTGCTGCTGCAGCTGGTAACCCGCCAAAAAGTAGATATCGGCGCTATCTCCATCAGCGAGGTGGCCGAGCAGTACCTTGCCGAGGCCGAGCGCATTGAGGCGCTGGACCTGGACGTGGCGAGCGATTTTTTGCTGGTCGCAGCAACCCTTTTGGACATCAAGGCCGCCTCGTTGGTGCCGCAGGAGGCCCCGCGCAAAGTTGATGACGACGACGAGATTGACGAAGACCTCGAGGAGCTCAGCGCGCTCGACGGCGACGCCCTGCGCGAGGTCCTAATCCAGCGCCTGATCGCCTACAAGCAGTTTAAGGGCGCGGCGGCGGCCCTTGGCGCGCGGATGCAGGCCGAGAGCCGCATGCATCCGCGTGTTGCCGGACCCGACCCTGAGTTTTTGGGCCTCATGCCCGACTACCTGGCCGGCATCACCCTGCGCGGCCTGGCCGTTATCTGTGCCGACCTGGACGGCAAGCGCCAGACCTTCTTGCTGGAGGCCGAGCACGTGGCACCGCATCGCGTGCCGCTCGACCTGACCGTGGCCTCAGTCGACCGCTTTACCATGACGCACCAAACCTGCACCTTCCGCGAGCTGTTGGACGGCGACGCCACCACCGAGCAGCTCGTCGTTACCTTCCTAGCAATGCTCGAGCTAGCCAAGCGTGGCTCGCTCACGCTGAGCCAGGACGAGATCTTTGGAACCATTCAAATCAACCGCGTCGAGGGCGCCGAGGCATACGTGCCCGGCGAGGGCCCCGATCTCACCGAATAGGAGCCGCAACCATGTCAACCCTTTCCACGCTGGAGGCAAACAGCCTCAAAGGCGCCCTCGAGGCGCTGCTGCTGGTGTCGAGCGACCCGGTGAGTGCGCCCGCGCTCGCCGGCGCACTGGATATCGCCCCCGGCGAGTGCGCATCGCTGCTCGCCGAGCTCAAGGTTGAGTACGAGGAGGCCAACCGTGGCTTTCAGCTGCGCGAGGTCGCCGGCGGCTGGCGCCTGTTTACGCATCCCGCCTACCACGACGTGGTCGAGGCCTATGTGCTGAGCTGGGACACGCAAAAGCTGTCGCAGGCGGCGCTCGAAACACTGGCCGTCATCGCATACCACCAGCCCGTGACGCGCGAGGTGGTCAAGGGCATCCGCGGCGTCAATTCCGACGGCGTCATCGCGTCGCTCGTGGACAAGGGCCTGGTGCGCGAGCTCGGTCGTGACCCCCAGCGCGGTCAGGCCATCATTTACGGCACGACCAACGCATTCTTGGAAAAGTTCGGTCTGCGTTCCACCCGCGACCTGCCCGACCTGGAGCAGTTTGCCCCCGACGAGCAGTCGCGTCAGTTTATCCGCGAGCGCCTGAGCGGCCGCAGCATTCAGTCCACGCTCGAGGAGCAGGCCGAGGACC
Source organism: Collinsella sp. AM36-4AA (assembly GCF_003467795.1). Lineage (NCBI taxonomy): Bacteria > Bacillati > Actinomycetota > Coriobacteriia > Coriobacteriales > Coriobacteriaceae > Collinsella > Collinsella sp. AM36-4AA. The sequence continues at coordinate 13,686 of NZ_QSHS01000028.1, read as the reverse complement.
TGGACGAAGAGCGCGAACTGCTCGATACCGATGTTGACGATGTTGAGGCAATCGAGGACTTGGAGACCCTGGTCGTCGACGAGACCTCGGAGGATTTACATGACGAGGACTAACGAAGTAGGGGAGACGCGCGCCATGGGTAACGCAGTACCCGCTGCCGACGCCCAGCCCGTCTATCCGCACACCATGCGCCTGCAGCGCTTTTTGGCGCGCGCGGGCGTGGCGAGCCGCCGTGGCTCGGAGGACCTGATGACCGCCGGCCGCGTGACCGTCAACGGCGAGGTCGCGACCGAGCTGGGCACCAAGGTCGACATCGACCGCGACCATATCGAGGTCGACGGCATGCCCGTCAAGCTCAACCAGGGCGCCGTGTACCTGATGCTCTACAAGCCGACCGGCTACCTCACCACCATGAGCGACCCGCAGGAGCGACCTTGCGTGGCAGACCTGGTCCCGCGCGACCGCTATCCGGGGCTCTTCCCGGTGGGTCGCCTGGACCGCGACACCACAGGCCTTTTGCTCTTTACCACCGACGGCGACCTGTCGCAGGACCTGCTGCACCCCAGCAAGCATGTCTATAAGACCTACCAAGCACTCGTGGACGGCCACCTGACCGATCGCGACTTGGGACCGCTCCGCCGTGGCATCGAGCTCGACGACGGCCTGTGCCAGCCGGCGATCTGCCGCGTCATCAACGCGCGCGAGGCAGAGGCTGTGGCACCGCAAGGCGTCAAGCCCGGTACCACCGCCGTGGAGGTCATCATCCGCGAGGGTCGCAAGAACCAGGTCAAGCGCATGCTGAGCAAGATCCACCATCCGGTAATCCGCCTGCATCGCTGCATCTTTGCCGGCCTTGAGCTCGAGGGCGTGGCCAAGGGCTCGTGGCGCGAGCTCACCGACCGCGAGGTGCAGATCCTCAAGGCCGGCGGCATCCCGCCCAAGCAGGCCGTCGGCAAGCGCGCCGGCGCGGCGGCGACCAACGCCGCGACCCGCACGCGTCACCACGGCAGCCACGGCTCCGCACCCAAGCGCAACACCTACCGCGAGCGTTACACGGGCTAGGCAACCCGCCGCGCCCCAACGCCCGCGAACCATACCAGCACGTCACCCATCGAAAGGAAGCATTGCATGATCGTCGCCATCGACGGCCCCGCCGGTTCCGGCAAGTCCACCATCGCCAAGGAGATCGCCCGCCAGCTGGGCTTTAATAAGCTCGACACGGGCGCCATGTATCGCGCCGTCACCTTCGCTGCGCTCGACCGCGGCATCGATCTGGACGACGAGGCGGCTATCGACGCCCTCGCCGAGCAGATCGAGATTCGCTTTACCAACGGCACCGGCGAGGATACGCGCCTGACCATTGACGGCCAGGACGCTTCGGCTGCCATTCGTACCCCGCAGGTCGACGCCAACGTATCCAAGGTCTCGGCCTACCCGGGCGTGCGCGCCGCCATGCTCATTCACCAGCGCCGCGCCGCCGAGGACCGCGATATCGTGGCCGAGGGTCGCGACATCGGAACCGTCGTGTTCCCCAACGCGCAGGTCAAGGTCTTCCTGACCGCCGACCCGCGCGAGCGCGCCCGCCGCCGCGTGCTGCAGCGTCACCAAAACGACGCCCAGCCGCTTACTGCCGAGCAGCTCGAGGCCGAGGTCGACGAGACTCTCGACGCCCTTAAGCAGCGCGACACGCTTGACAGCAGCCGCGAGGTCGCGCCGCTCGTGCCCGCCGAGAACGCCGTGCACGTTGACTCCACCGCCCATACCATCGACGAGGTCGTCCGCATTATTGAGGACCTCATCAACCAAAGGAGGTAGCCCATGCGCCTGTTTAAGCAGACGCCCGAGGACTATTACAACGCCCCCTACGCAGAGTTCCCAGCGCTCATTCGCGGCACCGTCGTCGTAGTCATGGCCATCCTTTGGGCCTTCTCCAAGCTCATGTGGCGTTGGAAGGTCGAAGATGCCGATCTGCTGTTTGAGCGCCAGGACGGCCGCGGCAGCGTGGTCATCTGCAACCACACCTCGATGGCTGAGCTCTTGGCCGTGGAGACGGCGTTGTTCTTTGGCGGCCGCCGCATTCGCCCCATCTTTAAGTCCGAGTTCGCCAAGAGCAAGATTGTGCGCTGGGCCTTTAGCCGCGTTGGCGGCATCCCCGTGGAGCGCGGCACCGCCGACATGAAGTGCCTGCGCGCCGCCCAGCATGCGCTGCAGCGCGGCGAGGACGTCCTGATCTTCCCCGAGGGCACGCGCATCCGCTCGCGCGAGATCAAGCCCGAGGTCCACGGCGGTTTTGCGCTCATCGCCCAGATGGGCAAGGCGCCCGTCAACCCGCTCGCCATCTGCGGCTGGTCCGACATCACGCCTGCGGGCAAAAAACTCATGCGTCCCAAGAAGTGCTGGATCCGCGCCGGCAAGGCCGTCTCGCTTTCGGACGCGCCGGCCAAGCTCAAGCGCAAGGAGCGCCTGGCATGGTTTGAGTCCGAGGCCATGAGTCGCGTCTACGCCATGCGCGACGACCTGTGCGCCGAGCACCCGGGCAGGTTCTAGCCATGAGCGAGAACGTGACGAACACCGCCGCGACTGCGTCCGACCACGCAACCGCGCCTACCATCGAGATCGCCGCCCACGCCGGCACTTGCTACGGCGTACAGCGTGCGCTCGATATGGCGCTGGCCGCTGCGCCGCAGGCAGGGGAGTGCAATCAGGTCCATACCTTGGGTCCGCTCATCCATAACCCTATCGTGGTGCGCGAGCTCGCTGAGGCAGGCGTTAGCCTGGCTGAGAACCTGGATAGCGCCGCAACCGGTACCGTGATCATCCGCGCCCACGGCGTGGTGCCGCAGGTCATTGATGCCGCTCGCGAGCGTGGCCTTAACGTCGTCGACGCCACCTGCCCCTACGTGAAGAAGGTCCACGTGGCGGCCGAGCGCCTGGTGCGCGAGGGCTACCGCGTGATCGTCGTGGGCGAGCCGGGCCACCCCGAAGTCGAGGGCATCCTGGGCCACGCCGGCGATGACGCGCAGGTCGTGAGCTGCGCTGCCGATGCGGACGCGCTGTCGCTCAAGGGTAAAGTGGGCTTGGTTGTGCAGACCACCCAGACTGCGCAGAACTTGGCCGAGGTCGTGGCTGCTATCACCCCGCGCGTGCAGGAGCTGCGCGTGATCAACACCATCTGCGCCGCCACGAGTGAGCGTCAACAGGCAGCAGCCACACTTGCCAACCGCTGCGACTGCATGGTCATCGTGGGCGGCAAGAACTCGGGCAACACCCGCCGCCTGGCGCAGATTTGCGCAGACGCCTGCGAGCGCACGTATCACATCGAGGAAGCTTCTGAGCTCCAAGCCGCGTGGTTTACCGACGCTCACCACATCGGCATCACCGCCGGAGCCTCCACCCCGCAAGAACACATCGAGCGCGCCGTCGAGCGCATCAAGGAGCTTTGCCGCTAACCATGGACCAGACCGTACCCGCATACGCCGCCGAGGTGGCCGATTACGGGCGCAGCCGCGACCCCGAGCCGGGTGAGGGCGCGCTCGTAAAGAACGTGCGTCCCGAATCGCCCGCGTGGGATGTGGGTATCGAGCCGGGCATGCGCGTGCTCACGGTCAACGGTGAGGCGCTCACCGACATGATCGTGTGGCTCTGGGAGGCCGACGATGATACCGTCGACCTCGAGGTTTTCGACCCGCGCGACGGCACCGTCACCCCCGTCGAGCTCGACCGCTTTCCCGGCGAGGATTGGGGTTTGGAGTTCGATGGCCCCATCTTCGACGGCATGCGTACCTGCGTCAACGCCTGCGTGTTCTGCTTTATGACCATGCTCCCCAAGGGCGGCCGCTCCACGCTCTATATTCGCGACGACGACTATCGCCTAAGCTTTTTGCAAGGCAACTTTGTCACGCTTACGAACCTCACCGACGAGGACGTGCAAAACGTCATCCAGCGCAACATGAGTCCCATGAACGTGTCGGTCCACGCTGTGAGCCCCGACGTCCGCCGTCGTATGATGGGCCGTAACGCCCAGCGAGGCATGGACGTACTCGAGACCATCATGGCCGCCGGCATCGAGATTCACGCGCAGATCGTGTTGTGCCCCGGCATGAACGACGGCGAGGAGCTGGAAAAGACCCTGCGCTTTTGCGAGGAGCACGAGCAAATCACAAGCCTGGGCATTGTGCCGCTCGGTTTTACCAAACACCAAAACCGCTTTAGCTGGTCATACAGCGACAAGCCCGAACTGGCGCGCGAGACCATTGCCATGATCCGACCGTTCCAGGACCGCGCCTATGAGCGCTTTGGCCGCCACACCTTCCAGATGAGCGACGAGTTCTATCTGGACGCCGGCATCGATCCTCCAGAGGCAGACTTTTACGACGGTTACCCGCAGTACTACGACGGCATCGGCATGATCCGCTCGTATCTAGACGAGACCGACGACGTGCTTGCCGCCTATACCGAGCGTCTGGCCCGCGTCCGCGAGGCCATCGCCGCCCGCAGCCAGCATCTGCTGTGCCTCTCGGGCGCCAGCGCACGCGACACGGTGGCCCGCTTTGTGGAGTCGCCCCAGGGACTCGCCGGCACTGTCACGGCCATCAAGAACCGCTACTTTGGCGGCAACGTGGACGTGACCGGCCTCATCGTCGCGTGTGACATCTTGGAGCAGCTGCCCCAAGATCTGTCGGGGGTTATGCTCTTTGTGCCTAAGCTCATGTTCAACGCTGACGGCATGACGCTTGACGAGTATCATCGTGACGATTTACTCGCAAGCCTTACCAGTCGCGGCGCCGAGGTTCATGTGGTGTCAACCATGCCGCATGAGCTGCTCGATACCCTGGAGCATATCCTTGGCATTGTGCCTGCCGACTCTAACACTTCCACTGAACCTACCCATTAAAGGAGAGCAGATGAAACCTATCGTCACCGTCGTCGGACGCCCCAACGTGGGCAAATCCACGCTCGTTAACCGCCTGGCCCAGACCTCGGACGCCATCGTCCACGAGTCTCGCGGCGTCACGCGCGACCGCTCGTATCACACGGCCGATTGGAACGGCCGCGAGTTCACCATCGTCGACACGGGCGGTATCGAGCCGCTCAAGAGCGACGACGTCTTTGCCACGTCCATCCGCGACCAGGCGCTCGCCGCCGCCGAGGAAGCCGCCGTCATCCTGTTTGTAGTCGATGGCCGCACCGGCGTCACCGAAGAGGACGAGTCGGTCGCCCGCATGCTCAAGCGCTGCGACAAGCCGGTCTTTCTGCTGGTGAACAAGCTCGACAACCCCGATCGCGAAAACGACAGCATCTGGGAGTTCTATTCGCTCGGTATCGGCGAGCCCACGCCGCTCTCGGCCCTGCATGGCCACGGCACGGGCGACCTGCTCGACGATATCGTGGCCCTGCTTCCGGAGGAAGAGGACGAGGTCGCCGATGAGTTCCCCGACGCCCTGAACGTCGCCATCATCGGCCGCCCCAATGCCGGCAAGTCGTCGCTGTTCAACCGCATCCTGGGCGCCGACCGCTCCATCGTCTCGAACATCGCCGGCACCACGCGCGACGCCATCGACACGGTCGTCGAGCGCAACGGCAAGCACTACCGCATGGTTGACACCGCTGGTATTCGCAAGAAGAGCACCGTGTACGAGAATATCGAGTACTACTCCATGGTCCGCGGCCTGCGCGCCATCGATCGCGCCGACGTGGCGCTGCTCGTCGTCGACGCCTCCGTGGGCGTTACCGAGCAGGACCAGAAGGTCATGGGCTTGGCCATCGAGCGCGGCTGCGCCATCGTCGTGCTGCTCAACAAGTGGGACCTGCTCGACGACGACCGCAAGCGCGAGGCCTGCATGGAGACCGTCGACCGCCGTCTGGGCGTTATGGCTCCCTGGGCCAAGTACCTGCGCATCTCTGCCCTCACTGGCCGCAGCGTCGAGAAGATCTGGGCGATGGTCGACGCCGCCGAAAAGACGCGCTCGCAGAAGATCAGCACCTCGCGCCTCAACACGTTCCTCACCGACCTGCGCGAGTTCGGTCATACCGTGGTGGACGGCAAGCGCCGCCTGCGCATGCACTACGTGACCCAGACGGGCGTCAACCCGCCGACGTTCACGTTCTTCGTCAACCATAGCGACCTGGTCAACGACACCTACCAGCGCTACGTGGAGAACCGCATGCGCTCGACCTTCGATTTTGCCGGCACGCCCATTCGACTCTTCTTTAGGAAGAAGGAGCAAAAGGATGCATAATCCGATTCTGCTGACCGCCATCTGCGCCGTGGTCTCGTTCTTTATCGGAGCGATTCCGTTTGGCCTGATCCTGGGCCGCATGTTCAACCACACGGACATTCGCAAGGCGGGCTCCGGCAACATCGGCACAACCAATGCGCTGCGCGTGGCCGGCCCTAAGGTGGCCGCGCTCACGTTGTTGCTCGACTGCCTTAAGGGCGCCATCTGCGTCCTTATCGCGCGTCCGCTCATTGCCGACTTGGGCTATGGCTTCCCCGTAAGCATCATGGCGCCCGGAGCCCCCGGCGATTGGATGCTCGGCGTCATTTGCCTAGCAGCGGTGTGGGGCCATATCTTCTCGCCCTACCTTAACTTCCACGGCGGCAAGGGTATCGCGGTTGGCCTGGGCGTCATCCTCGCCTGGTACTGGCCTATTGGCCTGTCGCTGCTCGGCATGTTTATCGTAGCCGTCGCCATCACCAAGTATGTGTCGGTGGGCTCGCTTGCCGCGGCCATCGGTCTTCCCATCGCTGCTTGCGCGGTCTTTCCGTACAGCAGCCTGGGACTTAAGTTTTGCATGGCGATGATCGGCATCACCGTGGTGTGGGCCCATCGCGCGAATATCCAAAAGCTCATGACTGGTAAGGAGTCCAAGCTCTCGTTTACCAAGCGCGTCACCGAGCCCGACGATAAGTAGGAGAGAGTCATGAATGTTGCGCTGATTGGCTCCGGCTCCTGGGGAACCGCCGTCGCCGGCCTTGCCGCCGCGCGAGCCGAGCGCGTGACCATGTGGGCCCACAGCGAGCAGACGGCCGCCGGCATTAACGGCGAGCACCGCAACCCGCGCTATCTGGTGGGATACGAGCTGCCGGACAACGTGGTGGCAACGACCGAGCTCGCCCAGGCGCTCGACGGTGCCGATGCGATCATCTTTGCCGTGCCCTCCACGCACTTGCGCGACGTGTGCCATCAGGCGGCGCCGTTCATCGCGGACGACGCCCCAGTGCTCTGCCTCACCAAGGGCATCGAGCCCGAGTCTGGCCTGCTCATGAGCGAGGTCATCGCCAGCGAGATCGGCAACGAGACGCGTGTGGCGGCGCTTTCGGGCCCCAACCATGCCGAGGAGATCTGCCGTGGCGGGCTTTCGGCCGCCGTCATCGCCAGCGAGGACCAGCAGGTGGGGGAGACCTTCAAGGACCTGCTCCTGTCCACGGCTTTTCGCATCTATCTGTCGCAGGACATGACGGGTGTCGAGGTCTGCGGCGCCATGAAAAATGTCATCGCCATCGTGTGCGGCATCTCCGCCGGCTCGGGCGCGGGCGACAATACGCTTGCCCTCATCATGACGCGCGGCCTGGCCGAGATCAGCCGTCTGGTGCACGCCCGCGGCGGTCAAGCTATGACCTGCATGGGACTTGCCGGCATGGGCGACCTCATTGCCACCTGCACCTCGGAGCATTCGCGCAACCGCACCTTTGGCTACGAGTTTGCCCACGGTGTGTCGCTCGACGAGTATCAGGAGCGCACGCATATGGTGGTTGAGGGCGCCGTCGCGGCCCGCAGCGTCAGCGAACTTGCCCGTTCACTGGGCGTAGACATTCCGCTCACCTTTGCCGTGGAGCAAACGCTCTACAACGGTATTACTTTGGATAGGGCGCTCGAGATTCTTACCGATCGCGTCCCCTCTCAAGAGTTCTACGGACTCACCGACTAGCGCAGAAAGGCTACTACCATGGGTTCCATTAAAATCGCTCCGTCCGTCCTCTCGGCCGACATGGCCAACCTCAAGGGCGAACTCGACAAGATCGCCGGCGCCGACTACGTGCACTTCGACGTCATGGACGGCCACTTTACCGGCAACCTCACCTTTGGCGTTGACATCCTCAAGGCCGTCAAGCGCTCCACCAATGTACCGGTCGACGCGCACCTCATGGTGTCGAACCCCGACGAGACGGTCGATTGGTACGCAGACGCCGGCGCCGATATGATCACCGTACACTACGAGGCCTCCACGCACCTGCACCGCACGCTCACCCATCTGCAGCAGCGCGGCGTTAAGGCCGGCGTGGTGCTCAACCCCGCCACCCCCGTGTGCGTGCTCGAGAGCATCATCGACGTCGTCGATATGGTGCTGCTCATGAGCGTGAACCCGGGCTTTGGCGGTCAGAGCTTTATCCCGGGCACCATCGCTAAGCTCCACGAGCTCAGGGCCATGTGCGAGCGTCACGGCGTTTCGCCCCTCATCGAGGTCGACGGTGGCATTTCTTCCAAGAACATTGTCGAGGTCGTCAAGGCCGGCGCCAACGTGCTCGTGGCCGGTTCTGCCGTATTTAAGTCCGAAGATCCCGCTGCCGAGGTTGCGCTGCTGCAGAAGCTGGGCAACGAGGCCGCACAGGAGGCATAAACCCTTATGACCGCAGGTCAAAACCGCATACCCGTGAATCTTGACTATGCCGCCTCGACGCCCATGCGCGCCGAGGCGCTCCTTGCGCAGCGCGAGTACGACGACAGTGAGCTTGCCGGCGTCAACCCCAACTCGCTGCATTCGCTCGGCCGCAAGGCTGCCGCGCGTCTGGAGGTTGCACGTCGCGAGATCGCCCGCAGCTTTGGCGCGCGCGTCCGCCCGTCCGAGATTGTACTGACCAACGGCGGCACCGAAGCCAACCAGCTGGCGCTGCTCGGTCTTGCCGAGGGCGCTCGTCAGCGCGATCGCAAGCGCGATCGTGTAATCGTTTCGGCCATCGAGCACGATTCGATTCTGGACAACCTGCCGTTGCTGCGTGCCGCCGGCTTTACCGTCGACCTGGTGCAGCCCTGCCGCATGGGCTACATTGAGCCTGCCACGCTTGTCGAGCTGCTAGGCGACGACGTGGCGCTCGTGAGCATCATGGTTGCCAACAACGAGACCGGCGTGGTGCAGCCCATCCGCGAGCTTGCCGCGGCCACGCATACCGTTGGCGCCCTGTTCCACACCGATGCCATCCAGGGGTATCTGCATATTCCGCTCGATGTCACCGAGCTGGGCGTCGACGCCATGTCCGTCGCAGCCCACAAGATTGGCGGTCCCGTGGCATCTGGCGCACTCTACCTTAAGAGCCGCACGCCGCTGCGCCCGCGCATCTTTGGCGGCGGACAGGAGGCCGGTCGTCGTGCCGGCACGCAAGACCTGCGAACGCAGCTCGCCTTTGCCGCTGCCGCCTCGTCTCTGACGCCCCATGTGGCTCAGGAGCGCGCGAAGCTGCAAGCCCTTTCCGACAAGCTCTACGCCACGCTTACGGCCCACCAGCGCATTCACGCCACCATGGGCGACTACGCACAGGCTGATCGCCTGCCGGGCATGGTGTCGATCTACGTTGATGGCATGGACTCCGAGGAGCTCATCGTCAAGCTCGATGCCGCCGGCTTTGAGGTTTCGGCCGGCTCGGCGTGCTCGAGCGGCAGCATGGACCCGAGCCATGTGCTCAGCGCCATGGGCATTGGTCGCGAGCAGGCACTAGGTGCACTGCGCATTTCCTTTGACGACCGCGTGAATCCGGACGATCTGGACGAGTTTGCCCAGACGCTGCTCTCGATCGCAGGTGCCGCATGATCGTCGCCGAGCTCGAGCGCGCACTACTGGCACGCTATCCCAAGACGGACACCGAGCCCTGGGACCACGTAGGACTCTCCGTTGGCGATCCGGCCGCGGAGATCACCGGCGTTGCCTGCGCACTCGATGCGACTGAGGCTAATGTTCGCAGCGCCCAAGAAGCAAGCGCCAACGTGCTGCTGACGCATCATCCCATATACATCAAGGCACCCGAGGCCTTTTGTCCGGCGGATGCCACACGACCCCAGTGCAGTGCGGCCCTCTACGAGGCTGCCCGCTGCGGGGTGAGCATTATCTCGCTCCACACCAACCTGGACCGCTCGCACGAAGCCCGTGTCTGCCTGAGCAAGCTGCTGGGTGCCGCACCCGTGAGCTCACTGGAACACGTGGACGACCCCGAGGCCACCGGCCTGGGCGCACTTGCAACGCTCAACGACCCGTGCACGCTGCGCGATCTTGCCACCCGTGCTGCCACGGCCTTTGGCAGCGACCCGCGTGTGTGGGGCAAAGCTGATCGCCCGTGCCGCACCGTCGCCATTTTGGGCGGCTCCCTGGGCGACTTCGGAGAGCTCGCCATCGCCGCGGGCGCAGATGTTGTCGTGACGGGCGAGGCGGGCTACCACGTGGCGCAAGACCTTGCCTTGCGCGGGCTGCCGGTGATCTTGCTCGGCCACGACCGCTCCGAGGAGCCGTTCGTTGATATATTGATGAACTCTGCAGTTGACGCCGGGGCCGACCCCCGTCATGCGATTAAAATACTGAATCCTTGCCAATGGTGGACTGTGACAAAAGGAGAGAACTTATGAGCGCCGGCGCTACGCTACTCAAGCTGCAACAGATCGATTTGGAGCTCGCCCGCAACAAGAGCGAACTTGCCAATATGCCGGAGCTCAAGGAGCTCGCTTCCAAGCGCAAGACCTATGTGAAGCTCAAGTCCGAGATGACCAAGCTCTACGCCCAGCGCAAGGATCTGGACATTGAGCTCGACGATCTCAACACCACCGAGATCCAGACCAATAACGCCATCGAGGCCGCCAAGAAGCGCCACGTTGACGGCTCCGACTACCGCGAGGTACAGGACCTGGAAAACGAGCTCGCCACCCTGGCCAAGCGCCTGGACAAGATTGAGCACACCCGCAAGGATGTCGTTGTCGCCCACAAAGAGGCGCTCGACCGCGAGACCCGCGCGCAGGCCATCATCGCCAAGTTCGAGGAGGGCGTGAAGGCCGATACCAAGGCCGCCCGCGCCAAGGCTGCCGACCTGCAGGCTCAGATCGAAGCCGCCACTAAGGAGCGCACCGCTCTTGCCGCCACGCTGCCGGCCGACGTGCTCACCGACTACGAGCGTCTGCTCAAGCAGTTCCGCGGCTTGGCCGTCGAGACCATCAAGGGCAACATCCCCACGGTCTGCCACACCGCGCTGCAGGCATCGTCCATGAGCGACCTCAACCACGACGGTAGCGAGATTACGCACTGTCCGTACTGCCACCGCCTCCTGGTGCTCCCGAGCAAGGAAGCCTAGCGATGACGGCGGCATCCAACAATTCAATGCAACTTGAGGGAAAAACGATCCTGCTGGGCATTACCGGCGGGATCGCCGCCTATAAGTCGTGCAATATCGTGCGCCTGCTGCAAAAGCGCGGCGCACGTGTCAAAGTCGTTATGAGCGAGCATGCCACGGAGTTCGTGGGCCCGCTCACGTTCCGCGCGCTCACCAATGAGCCGGTCGCGGTTGGGCTATTCGACGACCCGTCTGACCCCATCCACCATATCTCGCTTGCGCAGGAGCCCGACTTGGTGGTCGTGGCGCCCGCGACGGCCAATATCATCGCCAAGATGGCCAACGGCATCGCCGACGACCTCATCTCCACCACGCTGCTTGCGACGCCGCGGCCCGTCGTGATCGCGCCGGCCATGAACAATGGCATGTGGAAGGCGCCGGCGACGCAGGCCAACATGGCCACGTTGCGCGACCGCGGCGTTCACGTGGTGGGACCCGGCAGCGGCTACCTTGCGTGCGGCGACGTGGACACGGGCCGCATGAGCGAGCCCGAGGACATCGTCGAGGCTGTCTGTGAGGTGCTCAACCCCATGCCGCAAGACCTGACGGGCAAGCGCATCATCATCACCGCCGGCCCCACGCACGAGCCGATCGACCCGGTGCGATTCATTGGCAACCGTTCTTCGGGCAAGATGGGTATCGCCCTGGCGGGGGAGGCCGCACGTCGCGGTGCCGCCGTCACGCTCGTGCTGGGACCGACATCGCTCGACGTTCCCCGCGGTGTGGAGTGCGTGCACGTACAGACCGCCTCAGAAATGCTCAAGGCAGCGCTGAGCGCCTTCCAGACGGCCGATGCGGCCATTTGTGCGGCTGCCGTCGCCGACTACACCCCCGCAGCCCCTGCCGACCATAAGCTCAAAAAGGCCAACGAGCGCTTGGATCGCATCGAACTGGTCGAGACGGTCGATATTTTGGCCGAGCTCTCGCGCCAAAAGGGCGAGCGAAGCGTGATCGGATTTGCGGCCGAGACCGATAACGTTGTCGAGTACGCGCAGCGCAAGCTCGCGCGCAAGGGTTGCGATGCCATTATCGCCAATGATGTCTCGCGCGCCGATTCGGGCTTCGGAACCGATACCAACAAGGCTTGGATTGTTAGCACAGCGGGTACGCAGGAACTTCCCGTGCTAACAAAACCCCAGCTCGCAGATACAATTTTGGACCTGCTTCAAAATTTGTAAAAAAGTTCTTGCACAAGGGCAAAGTTTCGGGTTAATATACTCCCTGTTGCGAGCGAGAGCAGAGCAACAAACAAAAGCTTCGGGACGTGGCGCAGCTTGGTAGCGCACTTGACTGGGGGTCAAGGGGTCGCTGGTTCGAATCCAGTCGTCCCGACCAGAAGTTTGCAGGTCAGGCACCTAGTGCCTGACCTTTTTTGTTTTAGGCAATTGCTTAATTTTGATTAAGCAACAGGGTGCCAAAAATCTACCTACGCGATAGTCGCCTTTTGCGGTTACTTGCGCGTTTTGCACGCACTTGAGCCGATTTATTACCGCGATATGAATCTACATACGCGTAGCTGGTATACAGCCGGGTACAGGTTGTATTTATCGCGGCGACTTACACAGATATAGCGACTGTAACGAACAAGTGTGTCGCTGTATTTATTCCAGTAGTTCACTTGATCGGTGGACAAGTGGGCTGTTGCAACGAAATGCCAAGCGGGATGGACTCCATACGAGGACGCCGCAGGAGTAATGGCGAGGGAGTGCGGCAAGCACTCTGAGAGCCGCTGTGTGACCCCATGTCTCCTTAACTCGATTATTTGTGTTTCAAGCCACGAATCGGTCGAGCAATTGCCAAAAGAAAGGCCCATGCAGGATTGCACGGGCCTTACATCAGATCAAATTTGAGTTAGAAGCACTAAACGGGGCAGACGCAACACCATCTCGTCGCGGCCTCGGCGAGCGACATATCGCAGTCGAGGTAGACATCGAGGAAGTCGTCAGATCCCGCACAGGGGGACCGCGATGGTGGCCACCGCGCCGCCCGAGGGGCTGTTGGCGAGCGAGACGGAGCCCCCGTGGGCGCTCGCGGCCTCGGAGGCGACGTGGAGGCCGAGCCCGTAGTGGCGGCCTCCGTCACGCGAGGAGCGGGAGGAGTCGTCTGTGAAGAGGCGCTCGCAGCCGCGTTCGAGGGCGGCGGGAGAAAAGCCCGGTCCGTCGTCGGCGACCTCGATGACGAGGTGCCCGCCCGCGACGTCGCAGGAGACAGCCACGCGCGAGCGCGCGTGCTCGGCGGCGTTGGCCACGAGGTTCGCGGCGGCTCGCGCCAGGGCGGTTCGGTCGAGCGGGGCCTCGGGCGCGCCCGCGACAGCGGGG
>NZ_QSHS01000027.1:25899-31437 GCF_003467795.1 Collinsella sp. AM36-4AA | reverse complement strand
TTACGCGGTTTGGTAAAACCGCGTAACTAAACCAGCTTAAAGCCCTTGCGCTTGCCCACGGAGAGGGTGTCGCCCAGTTTGAGGACGCTCGGATCGATGTTGTAGCTCTTGGGAGCCACAGCCTTGCCGTTGATCTTGACGCCGCCGCCGTCGATGTCGCGGCGGGCCTGACCGGCGCTGGCCGAAAGGCCCAGGTCCTTGAGCAGGCCGGCGAGGTAAATCTGGCCCTCGTCGTTGACGGTCAGCTCAACGTGCTTCTCGGGGAAGTCGGCAAGCTGGCCCTCCTTGAACACACGGTCGAACTCGGCCTGGGCCTCGTCGCCGGCGCCGGCGCCGTGGTAGGTATCGCACAGGTCGCGGCCCAGAGCGCGCTTGAGCTCGTAGGGGTCGGCAGAACCGTCGGCCAGGGCGGCGTCGATCTTGTCGACCTCGGCCGGAGCGAGCGAGCTGGCCAGACGATAGTACTTGCCGATCATCTCGTCGGGGATGGACATCGTCTTGCCGAACATATCCTTGGGAGCATCGGTCAGGCCGATGTAGTTGCCGTAGGACTTGGACATCTTGCGCACGCCATCGGTGCCCTCGAGCAGCGGCATGGTAAGCGCGATCTGCGGCTCCATGCCCATCTTCTCCATGAGCTCGCGGCCGGCGAGCAGGTTGAAGAGCTGGTCGGTGCCGCCCATCTCCACGTCGGCCTTGATCTGAACGGAGTCGAAGGCCTGCATCACGGGGTACAGGAACTCGTGGAGGGCGATCGGCGTCTGGGACTGGTAGCGCTTGGTAAAGTCATCGCGCTCGAGGATGCGGGCGACGGTGAACTTGGAGCACACCTGCAGCAGGCCGGCCAGATCCATCGACAGGATCCAGTCGCCGTTGTGCACGATGGTGGTCTTCTCGGGATCCAGGATCTTCATGGCCTGGCTCACGTAGGTCTCGGCGTTGGCCTCAATCTGCTCCTGCGAAAGCTGCGGGCGGGTGGAATTCTTGCCCGAAGGATCGCCGATCAGTGCGGTGCCGTTACCGATGATGAGGGTGACCTTGTGGCCCAGGTCCTGGAACTGACGCATCTTGCGCAGGGGCACGGCATGGCCCAGGTGCAGGTCGGGGCTGGTGGGATCGACGCCGAGCTTGATGTTGAGGGGCTCGCCCTTCTCAAGCTTCTTGCGAAGGTCGGCCTCGGGGACGATCTGCGCTGCGCCCGAGGTGATGATACGCATTTGCTCGTCGACAGACAGCATTGGGTATCCTCCTTTTGCTATAGCACCCTCACCGGATACGGCGGTGCTCGAAGTTCATAAACCCACTCATAATAACCAAAACGGCGCGGCCGAACACCTACGACAGGAAAATCCTCGTCCTGCCGCACGCGTCGATGGCAACTGACAGACGTGTACCGTCACGCTCGACCAGATAGCGCACCTGCCGACGACGCAAGCAGTCGCGGCAACGGACCTGTCCCGTCGCATCGGTAGCGCAGACGCCCTCGGCGGTCAGCAGGCAGTGCTCGCACACCATAAGCTCGGGACGGTCGGCGTCGACCGGACCCCAGACGCCGGGTTCAGCAGCCAGTTCGGCAATACGCTCCGCATCATTGCCGAGCAACTCGGCCGGCAAGTACACCCGCCCCGCACCGAGTCCGCGCAGCCAGGTAAGCGTGGCCCGATTCGCGCAGAACACCGGCGCCGCCACGTCAAACGTCACGCCCAGCTCGCGAGCGATCACCACCTGTCCCAGGTTGCGGCAGACAACGCGCCCGGCACGCTGCATCAGTGAGCGGGTCCAGTCAGCGTCACCCGTGCGGCACACCTCGTCAAGCACCACAACAGCGTCGGACAAATCGAGTTCTCCGCGCGGGTCGGCATCCATCAGCTGCCAAGCAAAAACCATGCGAGCGGGAACCGCGCACTCCACCAACTCCGTCGACGCACCGCCATCCACCGTAACGCCCTCAAAGGGCAGCACCTCAACGGCACGCGCAACGGGCGCAATCGCATCTGCCTCGGCCCGCATGCGCTCCAACACCGTTGCCGTTTGCCCCAGCACGCCGGCGCTGCGAATCAGGTACACCTCGCAGCCCGCGTCCACCTTACGCTTGCAATGCACGACGACGCGCTTCCCCGCTGCGGCATCCACCGGGCAGGGCACCTGCGGCCAGCGCTTGGGCACATCGGGACGCGCGTCGACACCCGGATAGAACCGAATCTCGAGCGTGTCACCCGCCGCCACGGCGGCATCGAGCTCAACGGTCACCTCTTCGTGGCCCACAGCGACCAAGCGCCCCACGCGCACGCCCTGGTTGATCGCGCGCTCAAAGCTCATGAGCTCGGCACCCGAACGACCCCGCAGGTAAGCATCGGTAAACCCACGGTTAAACGACCTTCCCAGCTCGCGTTCAAGCTCTTCCACGGCACCGGAGTCCCACGCGCCGTCGCACAGCATATCGAGTGCCCGACGCCACACCCTCACCACGTTGAATACGTAATCGGGATTCTTCATGCGTCCCTCGATCTTGAGCGATGCCACGCCGGCGGCAACAAGCTCGGGCAGGTGCGCGATACCCAGATAGTCACGCGGACAAAGCAGGCGGTCTCCCTCGACGGCAACAACACTCTGCCCCGCCTCGTCCACTAGGTCGTACGCCAGACGGCACGGCTGCGTGCAGTCGCCGCGCATCGCCGAGCGCCCACGCCGCAGGGCCGAGAACTCGCACGCCCCCGAATAGCCGATGCAAATCGCACCGTGGCAGAATACCTCGATGGGCACGCCCGTGGCACATAGCGCCGCAATCTCGTCGACCGTCAGCTCGCGTGCCGTCGTCACGCGCTCGACCCCCAGCTCATCGGCGGCAAGCCGCACGGCACCCTCGCTATGAGCGCCCGCCTGCGTGGACAGGTGAATCTCGACCCCGGGAATCGCCGCGCGCAGCGCGCAGGCCAACCCGGCATCGGCGACAATCAGAGCATCGGCGCCCAGCTCCAGTGCATGAGCTCCCAACGCCACCACGTCGGACAACTCATCGTCAAACACGAACACGTTGAGCGTTACGTACACACGCACGCCATGGGCATGCGCCACGGCGCAGCCGCGCGCAAACTCGTTATCCGTAAAGCCATGGGCGCTCACACGGGCGTTAAAGCCGCCCAACCCCGCATAGATGGCATCGGCACCCGCGGCGATGGCCGCAAGCATCTGGTCGAGTCCGCCCGCCGGCGCCAGCAGCTCGGGCAGCGCCGCACCGGCAGCATCCAATCCAGTCTCGTATTGTCCGCTCGGCCCCATCGTCCGAATCGCCATCGACAAACTCCTTACCAAGGTATGCATTCACTCTGAAAAATGCCGTCTTCCAGCATACACGAGGCCTCGCGCGCCCCGTTTGGTTTATCGTGTAATAACTTATGTCCATCCTGCCCCGACGGCACATCCACCGTCTGGCACGACATACCTGGAGGTCAATATATGGGTCCTCGCCAACGACAGGGACACAGCCGTTCAAAGACGCACGCCCTGCCCATAATCCTGCTCTCGTTTTTGGGCTTTCTGCTGATTGCGGGCGTGGCGTTTGGCATCGGCATGGTCGGTAACGTCAACCGCTGGCTGTCCGATCTGCCCGACTACACCGACGCCAACGCGTATCTGGTGAGCGAGCCCACCGAGATCGTCGACTGTAACGGCAACAAGATCGCGAGCTTCTACACGCAAAACCGCAAGTCCATCACCAAGGACGAGGTCTCCCCCTACGTGCTGCAGGGCACCGTTGACGTCGAGGACGAGCGCTTCTACGAGCACGGCGGTATCGACCTGTGGGGTATCGCGCGTGCTGCGGTGGCAACCCTCGGCGGCGGGCACGAAGGCGCCTCGACGATCACCCAGCAGCTTGTGCGCAACACCATCCTGCAGGAGGAGCAATTCGACTCGACCATTGAGCGTAAGGTGCGCGAGGCCTACATCGCCATCAAGATGGAGGACATGTACTCCAAAGACGAGATCCTCATGATGTACCTCAACACCATCTATTACGGCCACGGCGCCTACGGCATCGAGGCCGCAGCCGAGACCTATCTGTCCAAGAGCGCCGCCGACCTCACCCTGAGCGAGGCCGCGCTACTCATCGGCCTTCCCAACTCGCCTTCGCAGTACGACCCCACGGTCAATCCCGATCTGGCACTGTCTCGCCGCAACAAGGTTCTCGACAACATGCTGCGCCTGGGCCACATCACCCAGGAGGAGCACGATGCCGCACAGGCCGAGCCCATCACCCTCAATGTGACCGAAATCTCGGGCAGCGGCGTCGACGTATACTCGCAGCCCTACTTTGTCTCCTACGTCAAGCAGCTGCTGGAGCAGGAGTTCTCGACCGACGTGCTCTTTAAGGGCGGCCTGACCGTCAAGACCACCATCGACCCCACGATGCAGCAGGTGGCAGAGAATGCCGTCCGCGAGCAGCTCGACACGCTCTCGCTTGACGGCCTGGACATGGGCATGGTCGTCGTCGACCCCAAGACCGGCTACATCAAGTGCATGGTGGGCGGCTACGACTACAACGCCGACGAGAACCACGTAAACCATGCCACGGCCAAGCGTCCCGTCGGCTCCACCTTTAAGGCCTTTACGCTGGCAACTGCCATCCAAAACGGCATGAACCCCAACGTCACCCTCAACTGCAACTCGCCGCTCAAGGCCAAGGGCACCACGACCGAGGTCCAAAATTACGCCAACCAGAGCTACGGCAACATCACGCTTAAGCAGGCGACGGCATACTCCTCCAACACCGGCTACATCCAGGTGGCGGAAGCCGTCGGCAACAGCAAGATCATCTCGCTCGTCAAAAAGCTCGGCATCGACCCCGCCAAGGACAACATCGAGG
Organism: Collinsella sp. AM36-4AA; assembly: GCF_003467795.1. Classification (NCBI taxonomy): domain Bacteria; kingdom Bacillati; phylum Actinomycetota; class Coriobacteriia; order Coriobacteriales; family Coriobacteriaceae; genus Collinsella; species Collinsella sp. AM36-4AA. Next base: position 26,573 of record NZ_QSHS01000027.1, on the reverse strand, counting down.
ACGTTCCCGTCATGACGCTCGGCACCGGCTCGATCTCGCCACTCGAGATGGCCGCCGCCTACGCGACGTTTGCCAACGGCGGCTACTATCGCCAGCCGATCGCCATCACCGAGATTGATTCTCGTACCGGTTCGGTGCTGTACCAGCACACCGACAATCCCTCACAGGTGCTTACCGAGGGCGAGGCCGCCGCGGTCACCGATGTTCTGTCCGGCGTCATGAAGGGCAGCGGTACGGGTGCTGCCGGCGCCCTGAGTGTCAACCAGCCCTATGCCGGCAAGACGGGCACCACCGACAACACCACCAACCTTTGGTTCTGCGGCTATACCCCGCAGCTGGCGTGCGCCCTGTGGACCGGCTATTCCGCGGGCGAGATCCCCATCCAAAAGTACGGCACGGACCTGCTGGGCGACAGCACCAACCTGCCTGTCTTTAAGCGGTTTATGAACACCGTTCTGACCGGTACCGAGCGCGAGGAGTTTGCGACCGGAACGGCGCCCACCTACAAGAACAACAGCGTCTGGAAGTTCTACGGCACCAACAACACCAAGAAGTCGGAGAACGACGACAAGGACGAGGACGAAGAGGAAGAGGAAACCACCACAACAACTACCACGACGACCACGACCACCGAGACCACGGGCGGCGACACCACCGGCGGCACCGGTACGACC
>NZ_QSHS01000027.1:0-25889 GCF_003467795.1 Collinsella sp. AM36-4AA | reverse complement strand
CCGAGACCACGGGCGGCGACACCACCGGCGGCACCGGTACGACCGGTGGCTCGACGGGCGGCTCCACTGGTGGCTCGACGGGCGGCTCCACTGGTGGCTCGACCGGCGGCGATGGCGGCACGCCTACGCCTACGCCCACTCCCGACCCCTCGCCCACGCCTGACGATACGGTCGGCTAAGAAGTACGCGACTAAAGCCAACAAGGCCCCGAGCAGCTTATTGAACTGCTCGGGGCCTTTTAGTTTGAAGCGACCTGGTGGGCGGTCTTTATACCGGCAAACAAAAAGGGGTACCGACCAACGTCGATGCCCCTTACAAGCCACTATGTCAGTGCACGCAATGCCGAGCGCACGGCCCGCACACCTACTTGCGAGAATTGCTCAGCTTATTGATCAGCGCCTCGAGGCGCTCGCCGTCCTCGGCCGTCTGGGCAATAACCAAAATCGTATCGTTGCCGGCAAGCGAGCCAAGCACATCGGGCAACTCTGCCGCATCAACGGCGGCGGCGATGCCGGAAGCCGTGCCAGGCTGAGCCTTGATCATAACCAGATTATCGGTACGCAGAACGCCCGTTACGAGCTCGGAAACCATACGCTGCAGGTGCAGGTCCTCTGCCAGAACATAGATGCCCTCAGGGAGCTTACGCAGCCCCATATCGGCAATATCGCGAGAGACAGTCGCCTGCGTGCAATCAAAGCCCATAGCACGGAGCTCATCGACCAGCACGCGCTGCGTGCGGACATCCTTATTGCGCACAATATCTCTAATGGCATCCTGGCGCCCATTGCGTTTTTTAGCCATACAAACCCTCTCTCCAAAAGATGGCGGAGACAATCAATCAGTGATTGAATAGTTTAACGCTATTTGAAGGCTTTTGTGTATAAGAACGCATTTCGAAACAATTCTATGCAAGTTTGTTTCGTAATGAGCCGTTTAGGCGGTTTTTGCGCCCGTCCGGTTAAGAAAAGCTGCCAGATGCGTACACATCACGCAGCGCGCGGGCTTGGCGCTGGCGATCGGCCCAAACAACAGACCGAGTCCCCGATGGTTATCCTTGAGCGCGGCGACCATCTGACGGGTTCGAGGCGCCTCGAGCATATCACGCATGCGGGCGGAACGCTCGATTGACGACACTCCATGCGGGCTCAGACACAAATTCTCGATGCAGGCGACCAGTCCGGCAAAGTAGAACTTTTGGCTTGCCAGCTTGAGCCGACCACCGCTATCTGCTTCCGAGAGTGAGTCCGCAAGCTCGTCGAGCGCCCGGGCGTCATCGGATACCTTGGCATACATGGTGGGATCAAAGGCATCTGTAAGCTTAGGCGCCGCCGCGTGGAAACAAGCGTCGCCGCATCCGGAGACGCGCTGTGCCTGCGAGAGCGCGCACGCCATAAACCCAACCGTGCGAAACGTCTTATCGCACAAAAGACATGCCTCAAACAGTGGACGGCTGTACATCACGCCAGAGACTTGAGCAACCAAGCCGCCTAAAATCAACTGGGGCAGCCCAGTCACCATAGAAGACTCGTCTTCTATGGCAATAGAGGCAGCATCCAAGACACGCGAATGGCGCTCTCGATGTGCATCATAGCGGTCGAGCGACACCGTGGGGAGCACTATGTCTGCCGTAGTATCGCACGCGATATCGACCATCTTGGAAAGGGACTGCGGAGCAAACCACTCATCGGCGTTCATAGCGATGATTTGAGAGCCACGCGAGGCAGCAAAACCGGCACGAAGACAAGCACCGCGCTTCGCGTCCTCGACGTCAATCAAATCAATATGGATGTCCCTGTCGGCAGCAACTTGAAGCGAATGGCGCACACCGGGCGCAGCATCGCGGCAGACAACGACAATCTGCAAATCGTAGAGGTCTTGGTTCTGGATACTCTCGAGCGCACGCATCGCATAGCTGGGCGAACCTTCTACCACAAGGATCACCGAAAGTCGCGGATGCGAGCCACGTCGAACCAAGTTATCCGTCCTCTCGACAGCAATGAATTAAATCGTGGTTCATGGTACACCCCGGCAATAAAAGCAATGAGACATCGGTTGTATTGCACGCCAAGAACAGATGTTGCACACGTGCAGCCCACAGATGACAGGTGTCGAAGCACGACGCGTCGAGCCCTCCCCTAGTCGAGCACGACAAGCTCGGCGGGATCGTAATCCACGCCCATAAACGTAAGGCCGCAGGCAGGAGCCGTGGGGCCCGCAGCGGTACGGTCGCAAGCGTCGATGACCTCGCGCATCCACTCGGGTTCGCGGCGATGCATGCCAATCTCGACAAGCGTGCCCACGATCGTGCGGACCATCGAATGCAAAAATGCGTTGCCCTCAATGGTAAACGTCAGGATATCCTCGCCAAAGGCCACCTCATGGCCAAACTCGGCCCGCATCACGCAGCGGTGCGTAGGCTTGCCCACGGCAGAGGCGACCTTGCAAAAGCTCTTAAAGTCCTGCTCACCCAAAAGCGCGGGACAGGCCGCAGACATGGCCTCGACGTCCAAGGGATAGCGATGCCACCACACGGCACCACGGGACAGCACGGGGCGCGCATCGCGATCGGCAATACGGTACGTATACGTACGGGAACGCGCGTCAAAGCGTGCAGAAAAGCCCTTACGGGCCCTGTAGACCTCGTTTATGGCGATATCTTTAGGCAGCAGGGCATCCATAGCCCGCAGCCACCTACGGCGCGTAAGGGCGAGCTCAGCGTCCGTTACGGGCACGCTGATGTACTGAGCCACGGCATGCACGCCGGCATCGGTACGACCTGCGCACGTCAGATCGATCGGACGGCGAAGCAGCGTCTCGATGGCTCGACGCAGCTCACCCGCAACCGTCGTCTGTCCCGGCTGCTCGGCAAATCCGCTATACGACGAGCCATCATAGGCCACGCGAAATACGAGCGTGGCGTCAAGCTCGGAAATCGAATTGAAATCAGACGGCGCAGTCATGGGCGCTCCCAACAAACAAGTAACGGTATCGCGACAAAAAAAGAGGGGTACGCGAACGTACCCCTCGAATATAGCCTATGCAGACGGATTGTCTACTCAGCGGTCTCCTCAGCAGGAGCCTCCTCGGCAGCCTCGACCTTCTTGGGAGCAGCGGCCTTCTTGGGGGCCGGAGCAGCCTTCTTGGCCTTAGGCGTGCAAGGCTCGGTGACGAGCTCCATGATAACGATGGGAGCATTGTCGCCCTTACGGTTACCGAGCTTCATGATGCGGGTGTAACCGCCGTTGCGGTCCTGCCACATACCCTGGGCAGCCTTGTCGAAGATCTCGGCAACGAGCTGCTTATCGCCGAGCTTGGCGATAGCCAGACGACGAGAGTGCAGGTCGCCCTTCTTGGCCCAAGTGATGATCGGATCGACGACCGAACGCAGCGCCTTAGCGCGGGTCTCGGTGGTCTTGATGCGGTCGTTCTCGAAGAGGGCCTTAGCAAGGCTCTTCTTCATGGCCTTGGTGTGGCTCGCATCGGTGCCGAGCTTCAGGCCCTTCTTAACGTTGTGACGCATGGTCTAGTTTCTCCTCAAATATGCGAAGCATTAAGCCTTCAGGCTCAGGCCCATGGACTCAAGCTTGTCCTTCACTTCCTCGATCGACTTAACACCGAAGTTACGGATGTTGAGCAGATCGTTCTCCGAGAACTCAACGAGCTGACGGACCGAGTGAATGCTGGCGCGTTTAAGGCAGTTGTAGGAACGGACGGAAAGGTCAAGATCCTCGATCTGCTTGTCCAGCTCGGCGTTGTCGTTGGTGACCTCGGGAGCGAAGATCGAAGCCTCCTCCTCGACCTCGGGGGTCTCGGCAAGGTTCATAAAGGCGGCCATATGCTGGTTGATGATATTGGCAGCCTGGACCACGGCGTCGCGCGGGGCGATGGAACCGTTGGTCTCGATCTCGAGGACAAGGCGGTCGTAGTCGGTATGCTGACCGACACGGCAAGCCTCAACGAGCTTGGCGCAACGGGAAACCGGCGAGTACAGCGAGTCGACGTGGATCACACCGATGGGATCGTTGTCGCGCTTGTTGGCCTCGCCAGAAACATAGCCGCGGCCATAGCCGATGCGCATGCTCATGGTGAGATGGCCACCCTCGGTGAGCGTAGCAATGTGCTGCTCGGGGTTGACCAGCTCAAACTCGGACGGAATAAAGAAGTCCGCACCGGTGACCTCGCAGGGGCCGTCAACCGAGATGGTGGCGGTCGCCTCGTCGGTCGTGCCGAGAGCCCTGAAGACAAGACCCTTGACATTCAGGACGATGTCGGTGACATCCTCGACCATGTTAGGGATGGTCATGAACTCGTGCTGCGCACCATCGATCTGAATAGCCTCGACGGCGGCACCCTCGAGCGAGGACAGAAGAACGCGACGAAGGGAGTTACCCAGCGTATCGCCGTAGCCACGCTCGAGCGGCTCGACGGAGACACGAGCAGACGTCTCGTTGATCTCTTCGACCTGAACCTGAGGCCTAATGAATTCTGACATGTATTACCTCCAGCCTCAGCAGCCCGGATGGACTACTTAGAGTAGAGCTCGACGATGAGCTGCTCGTTGATATCACCGCTGATCTGCTCACGCGTCGGCAGAGCGAGCACGTTACCAGACAGCTTCTCGATATCGACCTCGAGCCAGCCAGGGACCTCAAAGCGCTCGGAGGAAATCAGGGCCTCCTTGATGGGGAGGAGGTCACGGAACTTCTCGCCGACAGCGACGACGTCACCGGCCTTGACGCGGTAGGACGGGATGTCCACGCGCTTGCCGTTCACGGTGAAGTGACCGTGACGGACGGACTGACGAGCCTCTTTGCGGGTGCGGGCGAAGCCAAGACGGAAGACAACGTTGTCGAGGCGAGACTCAAGGATGATCATGAGGTTCTCACCGGTGACGCCGTTCATCTTACGGGCCTTGTTGAAGTAGCCGTGGAACTGCTTCTCCAGAACGCCATAAATAAACTTGACCTTCTGCTTCTCGCGCAGCTGCATGCCGTACTCAGATTCCTTGCGACGGCGCTTGGGCTGACGGATAGATTCCTTCTTGCTGCTGTAACCGAGCTCAGCGGGATCGATCCCGAGCTGACGGCAGCGCTTAAGAACAGGAGTCCTGTCGATTGCCATATTGATACGATCCTTTCAGTTACACGCGGCGACGCTTCTTGGGGCGGCAGCCGTTGTGCGGAATGGGGGTCTTGTCCTGGATGCTCGAGACCTCGAGGCCAGCAGCCTGGAGGGAGCGGATGGCGGTCTCACGACCGGAGCCGGGGCCCTTGACGAAGACGGAAACCTTCTTCATACCGTGCTCCATGGCCTGCTTGGCAGCAGCCTCGGCAGCCATCTGGGCAGCGAACGGCGTGGACTTACGGGAGCCCTTGAAGCCCACCTGGCCAGCCGACTTCCAGGAAATGACGTTGCCCTGGGGATCGGTGATCGAAACGATCGTGTTGTTGAACGTAGAACGAATGTGAGCCTGGCCCACGGAAATGTTCTTACGGTCCGCGCGCTTCAGACGGGCAGCGCGAACGTTCTTCTTAGCAGTAGCCATCTATCTAGCGCTCCTTATTTCTTCTTCTTAGCACCGATCTGACGCTTCGGGCCCTTGCGGGTACGAGCGTTAGTGTGGGTGCGCTGGCCGCGGACCGGGAGGCCCTTGCGGTGACGAAGGCCGCGGTTGCAGCCGATGTCCATAAGGCGCTTGACGTTCTGGTTGCGCTCACGGCGGAGGTCGCCCTCAACCATGATCTGGTTCTTATCGATATAATCGCGGATGGCGTTAACCTCATCCTCGGTGAGGTCCTTAACGCGCGTATCCACGTTAACGTTGCACTCGACGCAGATCTTCGTCGCAGTGGTGCGGCCGATGCCGTAAATGTAGGTCAGACCGATCTCAACGCGCTTCTCACGCGGGAGGTCGACACCATTAATACGGGCCAACGTAGTCTCCTCTCTTAACCCTGACGCTGCTTATGACGGGGGTTCTCGCAAATGACGAGGACCTTGCCATGGCGCCTAATGATTTTGCACTTATCGCACATCTTCTTGACCGAAGGACGTACCTTCATCGTTCTTCCTTTCGGTAGCGCTCAAACTACTTCCCTACTATCTACTCGCCCAGCCGCAGGCGTTTAAAACTATGGCTGGTCTTCACACACAATCCGACCGTAGGTTGAGCTAAGCCTGCAGCCGGAAATGGAGTGCGTGTATGCGTGCCGCTATTTGTAGCGATAGGTGATGCGGCCGCGGGTCAGGTCGTACGGGGAAAGCTCCACGACAACCCTGTCACCGGGGAGAATACGGATGTAATTCATTCGGATCTTGCCAGAAATGTTGCACAGAACCGAATGACCGTTCTCGAGCTCGACCTTAAACATGGCGTTGGGCAGCGGTTCCTTTACCGTACCCTCGAGCTCAATTGCGTCTTCCTTCTTCACAAGCAATCATCTTTCTCTAGAAAACGACAGCGATTGAGTATTCTACAATACGCATGCACGTATCGTAGTATCTTCGTAATGGCTCCACAACTAAGCGGAACTTGTTACATTTGAGAAATGTAAAACAAAGCCGTTCCCTGATGCCCAAGATCGCCTTGAAATGAGAAGGCATAGACCTTGGGGTCATGCCTTCGAAATTGAAAGGCGAGGTTGGGCATCAGGGGGCGGCGACTTTTACATTTCACCGCCTTGCAAGGAACACCAAGCACCCTGGGCATCCGTGGTGAGAATCACCGGACCGTCATTGGTAATGGCGACGGTGTTCTCGTAGTGTGCGGCGGGCAGGTGGTCGTTGGTCGTAACAATCCAACCGTCGGAGCCCGTGCTCACATGGTTGGAACCCATCGTAACCATCGGCTCGATGGCAATGACCATGCCGGCCTGGAGGCGAACGCCCCTCCCCTTCTTTCCATAGTTAGGAACGTTGGGGTCCTCGTGCATCACGCGGCCAATGCCATGGCCCACATAGTCACGAAGCACGCCGTAACCGTGAGACTCGGCGAGGGACTGAACGGCGTAACCAACATCCCCGATATGGTTACCGGGAACAGCCTGCTCGATGGCAGCCTTAAGGCAATCGCGCGTGACCTCGCACAGGGCCTTGGCCTCGGGCGTGGGTGTGCCGACAAAAAACGTCCAAGCGTTATCGCCAACCCAACCGTCGACAACGGCTCCCGTATCGATGGAGATGATATCGCCATCGCGCAGGATCATGTCGGGGTTGGGAATACCGTGGACCACGGCATCGTTAATCGATGCGCAAATGGTACCGGGGAACCCGCCGTAACCCTTAAAGGCCGGGGTGCCGCCATGCATACGGATAATCTGCTCCGCGAGCTGATCGAGCTCAAAGGTCGAAACACCAGGGCGCACCATGGCTCCAACGTGGCGGAGCGCCATCTTAGATAGCGCTCCTGCCTTCTTCATCTGCTCGATTTGCGTTGCAGACTTAATCTTGATCATAGACCAAGAGCCTCTTTGACATCCCCGTACACGGTCTCGCGAGCCTGGTCACCGTTGACCGACTTGAGCAGACCCTGGCCACGATAGTAGTCGACGAGCGGGCTCGTGGACTTCTCGTAGACGTCGAGACGGTTCTTGATGGTCTCGGGCTTGTCGTCGTCGCGCTGATACATCTCGCCGGCGCACTTGGGGCAGGTAGCATCGGCAGCGGTGCCGGTGTAACCGCAGGCGCGGCAGGTGCGACGCGAAGACAGACGATCGATGATGACCTCGGGGGCCACGTCGACCAGAAGGGCGCAGTCGATCTCGCGACCCATGGCGGAGAGCTCGGAATCGAGCGTCACAGCCTGGGCGGTGTTGCGCGGGAAGCCGTCGAGGATGAAGCCCTGCTGGGCGTCATCGGCAGCAAGGCGCTCCTTGACAAGGTCGATCACGAGCTGGTCGGGAACGAGCTCGCCAGCGTCCATGTACTTCTTAGCCTGAATACCAAGCTCGGTGCCACCCTTGACGGCAGCACGCAGCAGGTCGCCCGTGGAAATGTGAGCGACGCCAAACTCGGCGACGAGCTCCTGTGCGACGGTGCCCTTACCGGCACCCGGAGCTCCGAGCAATACGAGGTTCATGAGCAATCCTCCTCTAGCCTATTTAAAGAATCCATCGTAATCATACATCTTGATCTGGCCTTCGAGCTTATCGACCGTGTCGAGCACGACGCCGACCATGATGAGGATGGACGTGCCGCCAAATGCCTGGATCAGATGGTTACCCGTGAAGGAGAAGATGATCGAAGGCACGATGGCGATGAGCGCCAAAAAGACAGCGCTGGGAAGCGTGATCTTGTTGAGCGCGTTCTTGATGTAGGCCGCGGTAGCCCTACCCGGACGGACGCCCGGAATAAAGCCGCCCTGCTTCTTAAGGTTGTCGGCCGTGTCATCGGGGTTGAACACCATGGAGGTGTAGAAGTACGCGAAGAACACGATGAGGACAACATTAAGCACCCAGTTGAGCCAACCGGTCGAAAGCGCAGAGGCAACTGCCTGAATCCAGCCGATGCCGGGGAAGAACACGGCAATCTGAGCCGGGAAGTACAGCAGCGCCGAAGCGAAGATGATCGGCACGACACCCGCGGTATTGACCTTGATGGGCAGGTAGGTGGTCTGGCCACCCATCATGCGACGGCCCACGACGCGCTTAGCGTAGGAGACCGGGATGCGGCGCTGGCCGCGCTCAAGAAAAACAATCAGCGGGATAACCAGCAGGATGATGGCGCAGATGATCACCATGGTGATGATGCCACCGGCATTACCCTCGGTGCTGGAGAAGATCGCCTGCGGCAGGCCGGCCATGATGTTCGCAAAGATGATCAGGGACATGCCATTGCCGATACCGCGCTGGGTGATGAGCTCACCAATCCACATGATCAGCATAGCGCCCGCAGTGAGCGTGCCGACGATCATGAGGTCGAAGATGATCTCGGGAGCGCCGGCGCCATTAAAGCTGATGCCGAAGCTCTTAAAGAGGAAGAGGTAACCCACGGAGTTGAGGATTGCCAGAGCCAGGGTGAGGTAACGCGAATACTGCGTAATCTTGGTCTGACCGACCTCACCCTCGCGGGCAAGCTCATGCAGGGAAGGCACAACGGCCTGGAGCATCTGGAGGATGATTGAGCTGGTGATGTAAGGCATGATGCCCAGCGAAAACACCGACACATAGCTCAACGCGCCGCCAGAGAAAAGATTCAGGAGGGCCATAGCACCTGCGGCGACCGAATTGTTATCGGTCGAGAAAAGGCCCAGCATCCCCTGGAAGGGAATGCCGGGCACAGGAACGTGCGCACCAATGCGGTACACGACGAGCATAGCTATGGTAAAAAGAATCTTTTCGCGCAATTCTTTGATGCGGAAAGCATTCTTAAGACCATTTAGCACGGCAGCTCGACCTTTCCGCCGGCGGCCTCGATCTTGGCCTGCGCAGAAGCGCTTACCTTGTCGACCTTGACCGTGAACTTCTTGGTGAGCTCACCATTGCCGAGCACCTTGACGGGCTCGAACTCGCTCTTGGTGATGCGAGCGGCCTTAAGAGCGGCACCGTCGATCACAGCGCCATCCTCGAACTTACGCTCGAGACGCTCAACGTTAACAGCGGTGTACTCGATACGACGGGGGTTGCGGAAGCCCGGAAGCTTGGGCAGGCGCATAGCCAGCGGAGTCTGGCCACCCTCGAAGCCGGCACCCTTGGTGCCGCCAGAGCGGGAACCCTGGCCCTTCTGGCCGCGGCCAGAAGTGGTGCCGTGACCCGAAGAATTGCCACGGCCGACGCGCTTGCGGTTCTTGGTGGAACCGGGCGCGGGAGTAAGATCGTGAAGCTGCATTTGCTACTCCTCTACAATCTCGACAAGGTGCTTGACCTTGAAGATCATGCCGCGGACGGACTCGTTGTCAGCAATCTCGCGAACCTCGCGGATCCTGTGGAGACCGAGGGCACGGACAGTACGGACCTGGTCCTGCTTGCAACCGTTGGTGCTGCGGACCTGCTTGATCTTGATGGTGTCAGCCATGCTTAGTTCTCCTTACCGACGAACATCTCGGAGACCGTCAGGCCACGGCGAGCCGCGACGTCCTCAGGGCTGGAGAGCTCCTTGAGGCCCTCGACGGCAGCCTTGATGATGTTGAGGCCGTTGTCGGTACCGAGGGACTTGGACAGGACGTTCTTGATGCCAGCAAGCTCGAAGAGGGGACGCACAGCGCCGCCGGCGATAACGCCGGTACCCTCGACAGCGGGCTTGATGATGATGCGGCCGGCACCAAAGTGGCCGAGAACCTCGTGCGGGATGGTGCCCTGCTCGGTCACCGGCACGTGGAACATGTTCTTCTTGGCATCGAGAGACGCCTTGGAGATGGCCAGGGGCACCTCAGCGGACTTGCCCATGCCAACGCCGACGTTGCCCTTGCCGTCGCCAACGACGACGAGAGCGACGAGGCTCATGCGACGACCACCCTTGACGGTCTTCGACACGCGGTTGATGTAAACGACGCGCTCCTCGAACTCGGAGGCCTCGCGCTGCTGCTTCTGATTACGAGCCATGTGCTACATACCTCCTAGAACTCGAGACCGGCGGCACGAGCACCGTCGGCGAGGGCCTTGACGCGGCCATGGTAGATACGGCCACCGCGATCGAAGGCGACCTTGGTGATGCCGGCCTCGATGGCGCGCTTGCCAACGAGCTGACCGACCTTCTCCGCAGCCTCCTTGTTCGAGGTGTGGGTGCCCTTGAACTCGGCCTCGAGGGTCGAGGCAGAGACGAGCGTCAGGCTAGAGCCCTTGCTGTCGTCGATGATCTGGGCATAGATGTTGGCGTTAGTACGGGTCACGCGAAGACGCGGACGCTCGGAGGTACCCGAGACCTTGCCGCGAACACGACGCTGACGACGCTTGAGGCCTTCCAGCTTCGCCTTATGCTTGTTCATACGTAAACTCCTAAAAAGGTTGATCTTGCCAGCACCTGACGGGGTGCTGGTCTTATGCGAGTGAGTCGGTTACGACTACTTGGCGGCCTTACCCAGCTTGCGGCGGATGTGCTCGCCAACGTAGTGGATACCCTTGCCCTTGTAAGGCTCGGGAGGACGATGGCCGCGGATCTCAGCGGCGATCTGACCGACCTGCTGCTTGTTGATACCCTTGACGTTCACGTGGGTGTTGTCGGGAACCTCGAAGGTGATGCCCTCGGGAGCCTCGACGATCACGGGGTGCGAGAAGCCCAGGGAGAACTCGAGGTTCTTGCCCTTCTGCTGCACGCGGTAACCGACGCCGGCGAGCTCGAGCTTCTTCTCGAAGCCCTCGGAAACGCCGACAACCATGTTGTGGATGAGGGCGCGGGTGAGGCCGTGGCGGGCACGGGTCTCACGCTCGTCGTCGGGACGGGAAACGGTGAGGACGTTGTCCTCGACGTTGATAGCGAGCTTCTCAAAGACATCGAGCTCGAGCTGGCCCTTGGGGCCCTTGACGACAACGTTGTTGCCGTTGACTGCCACTTCGACTCCGGCGGGAATCTGGACAGGCTTATTACCGATACGAGACACGGTGATCTCCTTTCCTTCTACCTACCGAGCGAATTACCAGACGTAAGCGATGATCTCGCCGCCGACGTTGTGCTTGCGAGCATCGCGGTCGGTCATGACGCCATGGCTGGTGGAAATAATGGCGGTACCAAGGCCGCCGCGGACGCGGGGCATGTCGGCAACGCCGGTGTACTTACGCAGGCCCGGCTTGGAAATGCGGCGGATGCCGTTGATGACCTTAGCCTTCTTGGGACCATACTTAAGCGTGATGTGCAGAGTCTTCTGGGGAACGGTGTCCTCGACATCGTAGCCCTCGATGTAGCCCTCCTCGTGCAGAACACGAGCGATCTCGACGAGCTTCTTGCTGCTCGGCATGGAGACCGTGGCCTTGTTCACAGAGTTAGCGTTACGGATGCGCGTAAGCATATCTGCGATCGGGTCTGTAAGGTTCATACAGATTCTCCTTCGTTCTTGATGAACACGTGCTCTTGGTTCTTCGCCGCCCTTAACGGCAAAGCCTTTTTAGCGCGTTTTCCCTGTTCCAAACTGATGCTTGAAACGCTGGTAGTGACTTACCAGCTGGCCTTCTTAACGCCGGGAAGCTCGCCCTTGAGTGCAAGCTCGCGGAAGCAGACACGGCACAGGCCGAACTTGCGGTACACAGAGTGCGGACGGCCGCAGCGCTGGCAGCGCGTGTACTCACGAGTAGAGAACTTCTGCTTGCGATTGCACTTGACGATCATCGATGTCTTAGCCACTTATATCCTCCTCACATAGAGTATTGTTCGCCCCAAGCGCCGCCCCCTTGTGGGAACGGCGCTTATAGGGCAGGTGAACCTATTTCTTGAACGGGAAACCGAAGGCGTCCAGAAGGGCCTTGGCCTCCTCATCGGTGTTGGCGGTGGTCACGAAAGTGATGTCCATGCCACGCTGGTGATCGACGGAGTCGAAGTCGATCTCGGGGAAGATGAGCTGCTCGGTAACGCCCATGGAGAAGTTACCACGGCCGTCGAAGCTCTTGGCGGAGATGCCGCGGAAGTCGCGGATACGGGGGATCGCGACGGAGGTCAGACGATCGAAGAACTCCCACATACGGTCGCCACGCAGGGTAACCTTGCAGCCGATCGGCATACCAGCGCGCAGGCGAAAGGTAGCGATGGACTTGCGGGCACGGGTGATCATCGGCTGCTGGCCGGTGATGGCGCGCAGGTCGCGCACGGCACCGTCGATGGCCTTGGAATCGGTAGCGGCCTCGCCGACACCCATGTTCACGACGATCTTCTCAAACTTGGGGATCATCATGACGTTCTCGTACTGGAACTTGTCCTGAAGCTGCTGCTTGACCTCGTTGTTGTACTTGGTCTTCAGACGCGGCACATACTTCTCTTCTGCCATTGTTCACTCCTTCTTGGGGTTTTAAGCACGGGGCGTGGCCACGATGGGTTGTCCTCGTGCCTCCTGGCTGCATCCGCGCCGCTCATGGCATTTCGCGGTTTGGACTCGACGCAGCAGGAGCCGACAAAACAATCGGTACTATACGCGCATCGGGAGCGTATTTCCAGAAAAACCTCGTCTGCCTGCACAACTCCACAACTCCCCCGCACATATTGATCCCTAGGGGATCAATATGGCAGTTGCGGTGAAATAGGGACTGTTTGACGGCTTAACCGGCTTAAACAGTCCGTATTTCACCGCATCTTATTGATGGGGATGCGACTAGCGCTTGCGGGGGACGAGCTTGGTGCGGCGCAGGTGGATCATCTCGGCAGCGATGGAGATGGCAATCTCCTCGGGATCCTCGGCCTCGATGGCAACGCCGATCGGCAGGTGCAGCCCGTCGATCTGGTCCTGCGTAAAGCCCTCCTGCTCCAGGCGGGCGCGCACAAAGGCCGTCTTGCGGCGCGAACCCAGACAGCCCAGATAGGCGGGTTTGGCGCGCATGGCCTGAATCACCACGTCGATATCGGACTTGTGGCCTGCTGTGGCAACGACCACCAGGTCGCGCGGGCCGATTGGGCACTGCTCGCTCAGGTTCTTGTAGTCGACCAGACGACGGTCGTAGACACCGGGCACCCATTCGGGGGTCAGCGTGCCGGGGCGGTCGTCGCAGGCCACGACGGCAAAACCCGCCGCCGTGAGCACCCGCGCCGTCGCAGCGCCCACGTGGCCGCAGCCAAAGATATAAGTCAGGCCCTCGGGGCAGAGCGTCTCGACGTGCGCCACGGGAATCTCGGAGGCCGCGTTGGTGTAGCTGACCTTACCCCCCTCCTCCACCAGCGAAAGCCCGGGGCAGCCCGCAATGGTACGGCGCGATTCCTCGCCATGGTACTCGGCCACATCGCCCTCGAGCGCGCTCGCGACAAACGGCTCAAAGTCGATGACGAAGTCGCCGATGCGCCGATAGGCCAAGACGTCGGCAATTTCCTGGAACAACGGTACCTGGGTCGCATCCAGATGCAGGTAGCACAAGCAGATGGCTCCGCCGCAGATCATGCCGGTATCGGAGTTCTCGCCGCCCATAGTGTAGCGGACCAGACGCGACTGTCCCGCGCTCAGGAGCTCGCGCGCCTCATCCAGCGCAAAAAGCTCAATCTTGCCGCCGCCGATGGTGCCCGCTTGGCTGCCATCGGCAAAGACGGCCATCCAGGCGCCCACGCCGCGCGGTGACGACCCCGCCGTACCGGCCACGACCACGAGCTCGCACGTCTCACCAGCACGCAAGGCGGCAAGCGCCGCATTCACAACATCGAGCTTTTCCATTGCCGCCTTCTATCCTCTAAAGACACCGGTGAGCATAGCGAGCGCCTCGAGCACACCGCCGCCGACCGACGTCGCCTTGTCCGAAATGTAGTTGATATAGCTGGCATCGCCGCGCGGATCGACATCGGCGCATTTAAAGCCCTCAGTCACCTGCACGCCGTTCGCCAAAAGCCCGCGCAAGCAGCCGTCAATCTGCGTGACCATGGGAGTATCACCCGCATACCCGATCACATCGCCGGCACTCACGATGTCGCCGATGGTGCGGTCGGACCTAAACACGCCGGCGGCGGGGCTGTGGATAACACGTTCCTTGCCATAGCCGGCGATAATGCCCGGCACGCCCGTGTTGGGCTGGGGCGAACCTTGGGTAATGACACGGCCGAGAAAATGTCCGCGCATGGTCTCGACCACGGCGTCGCAGTCAACCGGCGCGGTAAAGCCCGGCCCCACAGCGATGACGGCAGGCGCCATGTCGCGCGTGGTGCCCAAGTTGCGCTTAGCCAAAATCGCGTCGACCACAGCCGCGGGTTTAAGCTCATCGAGCATCTTGGCCTGAGGGTCCACCACAACGGCGACGTCTCCAGCCTCGGTAATCTCAAGCGCCTCAGCCGGCGTCCGTGCCAAGCGAGCGCGAATGCCTTCGACCTCGACCTCGCCCAGGCGAATGGCCTCGCAAAAACAGATTGTGCGGCGGATGCACGTGGGAACCGCGATATCGGCCATAACGACCGAAACGCCGGCGCGCACCAAGCGAGCGGCGACGCCCGTGGCGATATCGCCGGCGCCGCGAACATAAACGAGCATTCCCGGGGCACCTCCCTGTGCTACGGTTTGAGCAGAGCAAAAGCGGTTCGGCCGCTACTCTGATGATTATTTATTATCACAGTATTATACGGCGGTGAACAGATGGAAACGACGAGCGGAAACCTTGCCTCCGCGCTCAAGATCGAGCCGGGCATTACCGCGATTATCGGCAGCGGCGGCAAGTCGACGTTGCTGAAGATGCTGGGTCTCGAGCTCATGCGCGGCGGCGGGCGCGTGCTCCTCTGCACCACCACGCACATGTTTCCCGTCGCCGGC
Source organism: Collinsella sp. AM36-4AA (assembly GCF_003467795.1). Lineage (NCBI taxonomy): Bacteria > Bacillati > Actinomycetota > Coriobacteriia > Coriobacteriales > Coriobacteriaceae > Collinsella > Collinsella sp. AM36-4AA. Next base: position 10,537 of record NZ_QSHS01000027.1, on the reverse strand, counting down.
GTGCCATGGGACGGGTCGAGCCGTCGCCTGGACGCCGCGCCTTGGAAGCCGGGGACCCCGCATGTTCCCGGCTGCACCTGCGAGGCATGCGCGGAACTTGTCCGCGGAAGCATCTGCCAGGCGGGTGTTTTGGACCCGGAGACAGGCAAGCTCTCCGCCCCCGCTGAGCCGATCGACCAGCTGGCGCAGCGCTTTGACTATGTGTTGGCCGAGGCAGATGGCAGCAAGCGACTCCCGCTCAAGGCGCATGCCGCCTGGGAGCCGGTAATTCCCGCCGCCACGGCAAACGTTGTCTGGGTCGTCGGCGCCTCGGGGCTGGGCAGGCCCGTCGCCGAGGTTGTCCACCGCCCCGAGCTCTTCTGCGAGCGCTGCGGCTGCGAGCCTACCGACATCGCCACGCCCGAGCGCGTCGCCCAGGTGCTCAATGCCGAGATGCAGGCGCTGGGACTCAGCACCGCACGCGTCATGCTCAACCAAGCCGACACGCTTGCCGACCCAACAATGGCAGATCGCTTCGAGGCAGCCCTCAACCGCCCCCTCATCGCCACCAGCCTCCAGGGGTAGCAAATTTGGGACGGGGCTCTTTTTGCTACCCCGTCCCGAAAAATCATCTCCCAAATTAGCTACCCCGGCGGTCTTCCTGTTAGCGGGGCACGTAGCGGCCGGGTTGGGCTCCGGTGGGCTCGCCGTCGCGTGCCGCCAGCACGCCGTTCACAAACACGGCCTTGGCGCGGCCATGTGCCCCAAAGCCCTCGAGCGGCGTGTAGTCCACGGCCTGATGCTGCGTCGCGGCGCTGATCGTCCAACGCGCGCACGGATCCCACACGCACACGTCGGCATCGGCGCCCTCGGCAAGACAGCCCTTGCGCGGATACATGCCAAAAACGCGCGCCGGGTTCTCGCTCATCAAGCGGCACAGATCCTCGGGACCCAGCTGTCCCTCAAAGCTCGTGGCAATCGCAACGGGACGATGCTCCACGCCGGGCCCGCCGTTGGGAATCGCGCGGAAATCATCGCGTCCTCGGTCCTTTTGCCCGTGCAGATTAAAGCTGCAGTGGTCGGTGGCAATAGTATCGATCTCGCCAGCCACAAGCGCCTCGCGCAGCGCGGCACGGTCACCGGCATGGCGCAGCGGCGGGCTCATCACGTACTTGGCGCCCGCAAAGCCGTCCTCGCCCTGCTCCAGATAGCAGGTGTCGTCGAGCATCAGATACTGAGGGCATGTCTCGACATAGATGTTCTTCTGCCCGCGCGCTTTGGCAGCGCGAATGGCCTCGAGCCCCAGCTTGGTCGAAAGGTGCACCACGTTGACCGGAGCGTCCCCGGCCAAGTGCGCCAGATACAGCAGGCGGCTCACGGCCTCGGCCTCACACACGTCCGGACGGCTGAGCGCATGGCCCTCGGGCCCGTGGATACCCTGCTCAAACACGCGCTTCTGCAGCGCGTTGACCAACGTGCCGTTCTCGCAATGCACGCACAGGATACCGCCCACGCGCTTGAGCTCCTCCAGCACCTCGAGCGTCTCGGCATCGTCCAGGCGCAGATGGTCGTAGGCAAAGTAGGTCTTAAACGACGACACGCCCGCCTCGCGCATGGCCGAAAGATCGGCGCGGTTGCGCTCATTCCACTCGGCAAGCGCCATATGGAAGGCATAGTTGGCGGTGCAGGTGCCGTCGGCGCGATGACGCCACTCGACCAAGGCATCGGGCATGGTCACGCCGCGATCGGCCGTCGCGTAGTCCACAATGGTCGTCGTGCCGCCGCAGGCAGCCGCGCGCGTGCCGGTCTCAAAGCTATCGGCTGTCCAATCCATGCCGGTCCAGCACTGCATGTGCGTGTGCCCATCGATAAAGCCCGGGAACACCCAGCAGCCCGCAGCATCCTCGACGGTATCGCCCTCGGCCGGCTCAATCGCCGCGGCAATCCGCACGATCTTATCGCCATCCATGGCAAGATCGGCGCGGCGAAGCCCCTGGGGCGTCACGAGTGCGCCGTTTTTGATGATGATCATAATTGCTCCTTATTGATTGATGCAGTTGGCCTCGCGATCAAAATACGAGCAGGCGGCGATATGCTCCGTTATGCGTCGCTGTCCCTTGACGGTATCGACGTCCCACAGCTCGTAGGCACGCGCCTCGACCAGCACCACGTCGGTACGGTCCTTGAGGATCGAACCGCCGCCGTCCTTACCCTCAAGACACATAAGTGCATCGAACAGTTCCGCCGGAAAGAGCACCGGGCTCGAAGGCTCACCGTTGCACGCAAGACGCACCGGATGCTTGCGGCCACGCTCGTCAAATGCACGAACCATAGCCTCAAAAGAATCCGAACTCACGAGCGGCTGGTCGCCCGGCAAAAAGAGGCAACCTTTCCAGTTGCGTTCGACTCCCCACGAAAGGCCCGCACGGACGCTTTCGCTGCGCAGCTCGCCATCGTGCAGCACGCACGGGCAATGCTTGTCATCACAAATCTGAGCGACCTCGGGCCAACGCGTCGAAACCACAACGTCAAAGCCCCGGGGAACCGAATCAATGGTCCGGGCAATCAGCGGCTCGCCATAGATATCGGCGAGCATCTTGTTAGAGCCAAATCGCTTGCCCTCGCCCGAAGCCATAATGACGCAACCAAGTTTCATGGCGATACCTCCCCTGGAACCATCGTACCCATAACTCGCGTCGCGGGGCATCTACATCGAAAGCGCTTATCCCGCACGCCCACGATGCAAAAAGGGGCACCCCGCCGGTTGGCAGAGCGCCCCCTTTACATGGCTTACCTCAGCGCGGCTTTAGGCCTGGAACCAACGGGCGGTGTTGCGCTCGTCGAGGGCCTTGAGGGTAGCGGCGGGATCGGCAACCTTCTGCAGGAACATCATGGCTGCGATGGCGTACGGCTTGTAGCTGGCCTCCTTGTACATGCCCACGCGGTGCATGTCAAAGACGTCGGCGTTGACCTCGCCGTGCTCGCAAGAGACACCAGAGATGTCGGCGGGCAGCGGATGCATAAAGATGGTGTCCTGGCCGTTGGCGGTCTTCTCCATGAGCTCGGTCGTGGAGCACCAATCCTGATGGGTGGCGTTCTGAGCGAGCAGCTCCTTCTCGAGCGCAGCGATGCCGGCGTCGTCGCCCTCGGCGTACAGGTTGGTGCGCTTCTCCATGGCGGCAAACGGAGCCCAGCTCTTGGGGATCACGATGTCGGCGTCTTCGAAGGCCTCGGCCATGGTGTTGACCTGCTTAAAGGTGGTGCCGGACTCGGCGGCATAGCCCTTGGCGCGCTCGACGACCTCGGGCATGAGATCGTAGCCCTCGGGGTGGGCCAGGGTGACGTCCATGCCAAAACGGGGCAGCAGGCTGATCAGCGACTGCGGGCAGGACAGCGGCTTGCCGTAAGAAGGCGAATAGGCCCAGGTGACGGCAACCTTCTTGCCCTTGAGGTTCTCGAGGCCGCCAAACTCGTTGATGAGGTAGAGCATGTCGGCAGAGGACTGCGTGGGGTGATCGGAGTCGGACTGCAGGGAGATGAGCGTGGGACGGTGATCCAGAACGCCGTCCTCGTAGGCCTGCTGGACAGACTCGGAGACCTCGGCCATGTAGGCGTCGCCCTTGCCGATGTACATGTCGTCGCGGATGCCGATGACGTCGGCCATGAAGGAGATCATGGTAGCGGTCTCGCGGACGGTCTCGCCGTGAGCGATCTGGGACTTCTTCTCGTCCAGGTCCTGCAGCTCGAGGCCGAGCAGGTTGGCGGCCTTAGAGAAGGAGAAGCGCGTACGGGTGGAGTTGTCGCGGAACAGGGAGACGGCCAGGCCCGAGTCGAAGATCTTGGACGAAACGTTGTTCTCACGCAGCTCGCGCAGGGCGTCGGCAACGATGTAGAGAGCCTTGAGCTCATCGGTGGTCTTATCCCAGGTGTGCAGGAAGTCGCTGCCGTACATGCCCTTAAAATCGAGGCCGTTCAGCTGCTCGACGAGCTCGGTAAACTTGGCGTCCATGTAAATATCCTTTCCATAGATGAAACGATCGCAATGAGTAGATGTGCTCCGGCATGCGCGTGTGGCTAGAACATGCAGAGCGCTATGACGAGGACCCGCTACCGTTGAGGAAGCATGGGAGATAACGACCGCGGGCCCCAAGTCAACAGGGGGTGCCGGGGACACGAGCTGTCCCCGGCTCAACAAGATCGAGGAATGGGACTAATCGATCTTGTTGTTGGTCAGACCGGCGCGGAACACGGTGGCATCGCCATCGGCCTGGCTCGGATCGTAGAGGTTCAGGGCAGCCACATACATGGCGGCAGCGGTGACCAGGTCGTCCTTGTAGGTGACCTCGTTGGGAGCGTGAGCCTGAGACTCGGCACCCGGGCCGAAGCCGACGCAGGGGATGCCATAGCGGCCCTGGATGGAAACGCAGTTCGTGGAGAAGGTCCACTTGTCGCACAGCGGGCGACCGGTGCGCTTGTCCATGCTGGGCTCGCAGCCGATGCGCTCGTCACCGAACATGGCCTTGTGGGCGTCGACGAGGGCCTTGACGTGCGGAGCGGTCTCCTTGTTGATCCACGTGGGGAAGTAAGCCTCGGTCTCGTAAACCTCGCCGGTCCAGGACGGACGGTCGTACATGTACATGGAGACCTTCACGTCGTCGCCGTACTTCTTGGCGGCCGGCAGGTTACGGATCTCGTCCAGGCAGGACTCCCAGGTCTCACCGGCGGTCATGCGACGGTCGATGGAGATGGCGCAGGAGTCAGCGACAGCGCAGCGGCTGGGGCTGGTGTAGAAGATCTGGCTGACGGTGCAGGTGCCGCGGCCCAGGAAGCGGGCGTCCTCGAAGTGCTCGGGGTTGTACTTGGGGTCGAGCATCTTGACGAGGCCCTTGATGTCGGTCGACTCGTCACAGCCGTTGTTGTTGAGGGCGCGGACGTCGGCGATGATGTCGGCCATCTTGTAGATGGCGTTGTCGCCGCGGTCGGGAGCGGAGCCGTGGCAGGAGGTGCCGTGAACGTCGACGCGGATCTCCATGCGGCCGCGGTGACCGCGATAGATGCCGCCGTCGGTGGGCTCGGTGGAAATGACGAACTCGGGCTTAATGCCGTCCTTGTTGTAGATGTACTGCCAGCACATGCCGTCGCAGTCCTCTTCCTGGACGGTGCCGACGACCATGATCTTGTAGCCCTCGGGGATGAGGCCCATGTCCTTCATCATCTTGGCAGCATAGGTAGCAGAAGCCATGCCGCCCTCCTGGTCGGAGCCGCCGCGGCCGTAGATGATCTCGTCGGTTTCGTAGCCCTCATAGGGATCGGCATCCCAGTTCTCGATGTTGCCGATACCGACGGTGTCGATGTGGGAGTCGATGGCGATGATCTTGTCGCCCTCGCCCATAAAGCCCATAACGTTGCCCAGGCCGTCGACCTTGACCTCGTCATAGCCAAGGCTCTCCATCTCGGCCTTGATGCAGGCAACAACCTCACCCTCCTCGCAGGACTCAGAGGGGTGAGAGATCATAGCGCGCAGGAAGCGAGTCATATCAGCACGATGAGACTCAGCCGCAGCCTTGATAGCGTCGAAATCGAGTTCTTTAGCCATAACAGTCAACCTTTCTACAAGGGTTTACCTACAGGTAGATATCTCAGATAGATCACTTGTGCCAAGCGGCGTGAGGTCGAGCACCCCACAAGCAAGTAACCATAGGAGGCGGACGGAGGACTTTGCTCCGTCGCGAGTTCCGCACGAGCCGGAGAGCACTTAATGTGCTCTCCGTGCGAGCAGGACTGTCCGAGCAGGGAGTAAAGTCCTCCGGCTGCCTCCGGACAGGTCAGACCCGCTAGCAAGTCGGGTACTCGCCCTCCCAGACGATGCGACGGTACTGATCCGGATCGGTGTCGCCCTCGGTGGAGAAGCAGAGCACGGAGCTCGTCTTGTCCAGGCCGATGAGCTCCTTGAGCTCGGCGTACTCGGGATCGAGCATAAGGGTCTCGACCAGACCGGTGGTCACGGCGCCGGACTCGCCGGAGATAACGCGCGGGTCGCCCTTCTCGGGAGCGCCCAGGGTGCGCATGCCGCGAGCGGTGACCCAGTCGGGGCAGGACACGAAAGCGGTGGTGTGGTTGCGCAGGATATCCCAACCCAGGATGTTGGGCTCGCCGCAGCACAGGCCGGCCATGATGGAGGGCATGTCGCCGTCCACGATGCGCGGATCGCCGTCGCCGGCGGCAGCGCCCTTGTACAGGCAGGCGGCAGGCGCGCACTCGACCACGACGAAGGTGGGCGGGTTATCGGGATACAGGTTGGTGAAGTAGCCCACCACGGCGCCGGCGAGCGAGCCCACGCCAGCCTGGACAAAGACGTGCGTCGGGCGGTTGATGGCCATCTCGCGCAGCTGCTCGGCAGCCTCGGAAGCCATGGTGCCGTAGCCCTCCATGATCCAGGACGGGATCTTCTCGTAGCCCTCCCAGGCGGTATCCTGAACGATGACGCCGCGCTCGCAGGCGTCGGCCTCGGCGGCGGCCATGCGCACGCACTCGTCGTAGTTGACCTCTTCGATGGTCACCGTGGCGCCCTCGGCGGCGATGTTATCAAAGCGGGGCTTGGTGGAACCCTTGGGCATGTGCACGACGGCCTTCTGGCCCAGCTTGTTGGCAGCCCATGCCACGCCGCGGCCATGGTTGCCGTCGGTGGCAGTAAAGAAGGTGGCCTGGCCAAAGTCCTTGGCAAGCTGATCGGAGGTCAGGTAATCGAAGGTGCACTCGGCAACGTCCTTGCCGGTCTCGTCGGCAATGTAGTTGGCCATGGCAAACGAACCGCCCAGGACCTTAAAGGCGTTGAGGCCAAAGCGATAGCTCTCGTCCTTAACGCACAGGTTGGAAAGGCCCAGGCGCGCAGCCTGACCATCCAGGCGGGCAAGCGGAGTGACGGTGTACTGGGGGAACGACTGGTGGAAGGCGCGGGCCTTCTTCACGTGGTCGAGGCTCATGATTCCCAAGTGCTTGTCATCGCTCTTGGGCATCGTGTTGCCCGCCCACTGGATCTTATCGGCCATACGGTGAACTCCTTAAGTTCTCTCTTGCCGGCCCCCGCATACGCGTTTCAGCCCGATCCCATTCACACGGCTGAACTTTTATGTGGATGCCAAACAAAAAGTTTGTTAGCACTGTTCTATCACACTTTTTGAATGGAAAACCTAACAAATTGTTTGTTGCCGTAATCGGTACCTTTTCGCCGCCGAACGGTCGCATAACGCAGCGATGCTTTCGTTATTTGCGAACAAGTGGGGTTTATGGCACAGTGAGCCCAAACTAATTTTTAGGAAGGCACCCATGACCCCCGCACAGATTGAGTTCTACAAGCGCCTTGCACACGGCCTGGCGCTCCAATTTGGCCCCAACTGCGAAGTCGTCGTCCACGACCTGGAGACCGAGGACGTGGACCGCTCCATCGTAGTGATCGAAAACGGCCACGTCAGCGGGCGCAAACTGGGTGACGGCCCCAGCCATATTGTGCTTGAATCCATGCACGAGGGCACCGCCGACGTGCACGACCGCGAGCCGTACCTCACCAAAACCGCCGATGGCAAGCTGCTCAAGTCCTCGACCATCTTTATCCGCAACGATGAGGGCAAGCCCGTCGGCATTTTGGGCATCAACTTTGACATTACGCTTATGAAGGCTTTTGAGCGTTCGCTCGACGCCTTTACCGGCACCGGCGGCACGGGTTACACCGAGCCCGAGCCCATTACCAAGAACATCGGCGACCTGCTCGAGGACCTGCTGCACGAGTGCGAACAGTTTGTGGGCAAGCCCGCGGCACTCATGACCAAAGATGAGCGCATTCGCGCCATTGGCTACCTCGACCGTCGCGGCGCCTTCCTCATTTCCAAGTCGAGCGAGCGCGCCTGCGAGTTCTTTGGCATCTCCAAGTACAGCTTCTATAGCTACCTCAATGAGGCCAAGGCGGCGGCCGACGACAAGTAGGCACTCGCCTAGATTGCCCCTCCCCTTTTGGGCGCGAGTTCTGGAAAGCTCGAATCCAAGACCGAGCCGCTTGGGAAGTTCCATATAATCGATGTCATTAGTATTTCGAAAGGGTGGAACAGAATGGCGTTGAGCAAGGCATCATGCACCGGTCGCGGATTGATTCCGGCAATTGGTGGACATGTGCACCGCATGTTCGATGAGGGTGAAGACGACCTGTTTTCGCTGAGCCTTGACGACGTGATGGATGATCGCCCGTGGACCGCCGACGAACTCATGGGCGGTGGGGCTCGCCCGTCAAGCCCCAATCCCGCACTTGCGCCTAAGCCCGCATCTGCGCCGACTCCTGCGCAGCCGCCTGTTTTGACGCCCGCGTCTGCGCCCGCACCCATTTCGGCGCCCACGCCCACTCCCCGCCCCGCAAGCGACCCGTCCGAGACGGCGGCATTTCTCGCTGCGGCGACGCAGGGCAAATCGGCCGACAGCACCGTTATGTACAGCGCCCAGCAGTTGCCTGTTCCTGCGGCACGCAAGCCTCCGGTCACAAGGCTCGATGAGCCCGTTGCCCATCAGGTTGCCTACGATTTCTGGGCTGCAGCCGATCTGGATGAGACCTCTACCGGCATGCCGGCGCTCGATGTTCCAGTTAACCCGCTTTTTGCCGCCAACACGAGCGCCGCGGATTATGAGGGCGGTGCGGCATATTCCGATTATTCCGATGGCTATGCTGACACCGGTCGCATCGAGACCGAAGATTATGGCACCGCATCGAGCGATTATCTCAACGATCCGTACGCTGCCACGCCTGCACCGGAATATGACCCGGAGGCCGCGTCCGCGCCGGCGTATACCAAAAGCACGGGCGAAGAGCGCTTCGCCGATTATTACGCCACGGAAAAGGCGCTGCGTTTCTCGGAATTTCCGCAGGCAGTCAAGGTTGCCTTTATCGCCATTATCATTGCCCTGCTCGGCGTCATTGCGTTTGAGGGATTCCAGCTGTTCCGCGGCCCCACCGCGTCCGAATCGGCAACGCGGCAAAAAGAGGACGACAATCAGCACTTGGACATCAACACCCTCAAAGGCGACCCCAACGACGGAGACGAGTAGCGAGGGTTAAGGCGGCCACAGGATTCCGCATCCAGCACTGGCTTCTAAGTGCTGTTTTGTCATCCAGCTACACTTTTCCGGATAATTTGCCTATCGAATTTGACACTTTTCCGTAATTTTGAGGTGCCGATTTCGACACTTTTCCGTACTTTTACACGACTGATTTCGACACTTTTTCGGATGAAAGCCGAATAATCACTTGGGAAACCAACGCCATCCGCGCGTCATTTCGCAAGCGCGCTTGATTTGTGTCCGCGCTCGCTGATAGACTCCATCGTGCCCGCAAAGAGCGGGCGCGTTTTATCCAGAGTCGGGGTAGAGAGTTGGCTCCACGATCCCGACGCCAACCGGCCAAGAGGCACGGTGGCCCTGCCAACATCGATGAAAGGAGTCCGTATGGACAATTTCTCCGTGCGCAGTGAGTACAGCTTCCAGAATCTGGCAGCCAAGCCAAAACAAATACATCTTCTGGACGAGCCGAGCGGCTACGCCTCGGCCATGGTCAAGAGTAGTCTCTCCCACCAGATGCGCTTTACCGTGCAGGTGCTCGAGGAAGAGCTCTGCGCCGCCGGCGACCCGCACGTGCTGCAGATCAAGCTGCTCGGAGACAACTCGCGCGAGCCGTCCAGCTGGAAGCTCTTTGCCGACGGCGTGTGCGTTGCGGACGGATCCGGCGTCTTTGCCCGCGAGTGCTTCTGCGAGGGAGCTGAGGTGTTCCTAAACCTGTGCCGCGACGCCGTGCGCGCGGCCGAGCTGTACTAGTGGAGCCAGAGGGAGTATGAGCTGTTGAGTGCGGCCCGCGGGATTGCGGGGGCGTAGGAACAGAAGCCTCATGATGGTGGCCTCGGCTGGAATGACGTATCGCTCGATAAATGATCTCAACAACGTAGCCGATGCGCCGCATTTCGCCTCAAAGGCATTGAGCGATCGGGCGGCGTCCAGCATTTCTTTGATATCCCCAATTGATTGTTCCGAGAAAGTCTCTTCATGCCCTCATAATCGCCCTTACGAGAAACTTGGACGAGACGGGCGTCCATACGCCGTCTCTAAACTAACGAGCCGTTCGCGGAAAGAACATCAGGCTAGCGTGGGCCAAAGATATACTGGTATCGTTGCAACAATTATGGAAGATCGGCATCGTCAATGACCTCCTTGAAATTCTCCAGGCGCTTCGCGCTTAGTCTGCTCGTCCCGCTGTCCGCCGCCGTAGCGCTAGCTTTGCCCTCAACCGTCCTCGCTGCGTCGGACCCGAACCCGCCCAGCATCTCCAACGTGACGTTATCCGCGACGACAGTCACGGCCGGCTCCACGCTGCATGTCGGCTACGATGTGGACGACCCCGATGGGGTGCGGTCAGTCACGCCGATAGTCGAGGTCGTCGTCGATAGCGATGACGGGGACCAGGGCAACAGCTCCCGCCTCGCCTTCCGGTCGACCGGCGACTGTTGATGTTCACTAAGAAGTGGTCCGA
>NZ_QSHS01000026.1:0-38487 GCF_003467795.1 Collinsella sp. AM36-4AA | reverse complement strand
TTGTGTCCAAGAAATGGGAGGCAGTTCATTTTGGGACGGGGCTTTTTGACTACTTTGAGGGTGCGCAGGCAGGGCGGCGAAAGTAGCTAAAAAAGCCCCGTCCCAAAAAGACTACCCGCGCCAAATGAGCTAGTTGAGGAGTTGGGCCATGGCGTTGACGAATTTTTGTACTTGGAGGGTTGGCTCGAGCGGATAGTGCAAAAAAACCGGCACCTCGCGGCCGCACAGGAACGGCACGCCTACAAAGGCCGGGTGTACGCCTGACCAAGCTCCGCAGGTGAGCACCGCGTCGCCCTTTTCCTCCGCCTCGTTAAAGAGCGCAAAGTCGAAGCTATCCACGTCGATCACGTCCACGCCGCCGTCGGCCAAAAGGTCGATGCGCAGGCTGTCCATGGCGTCGTTGCCGTGACGGAGCACGCGCAGACGCATGCCCTCCAAGTCGGCGACCGCAATGCGATTCTTGCGCGCCAGCGAGCTCGTGCGCGGCAGGTCGATATAAAACGGCACGTTGACAATGCGGAGCTTTTGGCAGGCGTCACCCCAGCGCGGGGTCGAAAAACTCGACTGCACCACATCGACCTCGCGGCCCAAGCTGCGCATGACGGTCTCGCGCTCGTCATAGAGGTCGCTTACCGGCACGATCTCAAATCGCAGCGACGGTTCCAGATCGTGGATGCCCGACCACATCGACAGCGTCTGGCGCCCCGGGCACATCATCGACACGCCCAGACGCACGGCACCGCCATCGCCCGCCGCGCGTCGGGCGCGGCGCAGCGCGTCCTCGGACTGCCGCATGATCGAGCGCGCGTCGTCCACCAGCAGAGCGCCCGCCGGCGTCACCTTAACACCAGAATGCGAGCGCTCGAACAACGTGATGCCAAACTCGGCCTCGAAGCCCGACACCTGCTTGACGAGCGCCGGGGTCGACACGCGCAATTTTGCCGCCGCCCGTGAGAAGCTTCCCAGCTCCGCGGCGGCCGATATGGCCTCGAGTCGTCGATCGTACACGTCAATCTCCCGTTTCCAGACGCATGGCAATGAACTGCCGAAGGGGGTCGTTTTGGCAGGTCACGCGCTCAATTGAGAAAAACTGCATCGCATAGTGTAAACCTACGGTTAACGCCATTCTAACAAATATGCAATTCACCTGCGCAAATGCAAAGCATACGATAACCAGCGAAAACCACGTGGGTCGAGTAATGGGAGCGGCCCACAGGGAGGTACAAGAAGGGAAGTTCCTATGAGCAACTGGCTTAAGCTCGAGGGCGATGTCTGCGCTGTGACCGGCGCGCTCGGCGGCATGGGCGTCGAGATCTGCCGCGAGTTCGCCCGCAACGGCGCCAACGTCGTCCTGCTCGACTTGGACGAGGAGAAGGTCAAGGCCGCAGCTGCCGACCTCGCCGCCGAGTTTGGCATCCACGCCGAGGGCTACAAGATGAACGCCACCGACGAGGCCGAGGTTCAGGCCGCCGTCGATGCCACCATCGCCGACTTCGGACGTGTCGACGTCCTCGTCAACACCGCCGGCATCCTGCGCTTCGCAGCCATGGAAGACCTGCCGCTGAGCGACTGGAACGAGGTCATCAACGTCAACCTCACCGGCTACTTCATCACCTCGCAGCGCTTTGGTCGCGAGATGATCAAGGCAGGCCAGGGTCGCCTGGTGCATATCTCGACCGTTGCCAGCCACTCCCCCGAGACGTTCTCGGGCGTGTACAGCTCCACCAAGGCGGGCGTCAACATGATGTCCAAGATGCTGGCCGCCGAGTGGGGCCCCTACGGCGTGCGCTCCAACTGCGTCGAGCCCTGCTTTGTCAAGACCCCCATGTCGGCGAGCTTTTACGCTGACCCCGAGGTCGAGAAGAGCCGCAGCCGCCTTATCGCCACACGCCGCATCGGCGAGGTCAGCGATATCGCCAACGCCGTCATGTTCCTGGCGTCCAAGCGCTCGGACTTTACCACCGGCGACGCCATCAAGGTCGACGGCGGTTTCTCCAATATGATGGGCGACCTCACCGCCAAGCCCGGCGGCCGCCGAGCCTTTGCCGACAACTACCTCAAGAACAAGGGTGTCGAGCTTTGGTCCGACGAGTCCGGCGTCGCAAAGCCGACCGACCAGTAAACCAGCCTGACAGGGAGGCCCCGCGGACGCGTCCGCCCCTCCCCCGTATCGATTAGAAAGAGTCCAATGGCTTCCACCAACTCCAACAAGGGTCGCGCCGTCGTGCTTTCCGCCGCGTGCGTCACCATGTTCTTCATCAGCTCAATCGCGCTGTATTCCGTCGTGAGCAAGAACCTGCTCGCCGTCTACCCCGAGTGGTCCAGCGCCCTTACCTGGGCCTTCCCGGTCTTTCAGACCATCATGGCCGTGACGGGCATCTTCGCCGGTCGCATCTCCGATAAGATCGGCCCGCGCAACGTCGTGATCGCCGCCGCCGTGTGTTACGGCTTGGGCTGGTTCATGTCCGGCACCGTCACCGAGCCGTGGCAGTTCTACCTGTGGTTCTCGCTCGTCGCCGCCATCGGCAACGGCCTGGGCTACAACCCCGCGCTCACCACCGGCCAAAAGTGGTTCATCGACAAGAAGGGCCTGGCCTCCGGCATCACCCTGGCCGCTTCGACCGCCGGCCCCGCCGTGCTGTCCCCGGTGCTCGCCTCGCTGCTCATCCCGAGCCTGGGCATCTTTGGCGCCCTTAAGGCACTCGGCGTCATCTTCTTTGTGACGATCGCCGCCTCCGCCCTGTTCCTGAAGGCCCCCGAGGCCGGTTGGCTGCCCGAGGGCTTCGAGGCCCCCAAGGGTGGCGCACATGCCGGCACCTTCGGCGACCTCACCCCGGGCGAGATGGTCAAGACCCCGCGCTTCTGGGTCCTCATCGTCACCTTCGCCTTTGCCGCCACCGCGGGCACCCTGCTCGTGGGCAAGGTTGCCTCCATCGCCGCTGTCCAGCTCTTCGCCGACCCCACGAGCGCCGCGGCCGTCGCCCTCGGCGGCGTGGTCGTCTCCGTCAACACCTGCGCCAACCTGGTCGGCCGTCTGTCCTTTGGCCAGATCATCGACAAGCTCGGCGCCTACAAGTCGCTGCTCATCAGCCTTGTCGTCACCATCGTCGCGCTCGTCATCATGTCGATGAGCTTTACGCAGAGCATGTTCTTTGTGGCGCTCGCCCTGCTCGGCTTTAGCTTTGGCGCCCTGCTCGTCATCTACCCGCCGCTCACCGGTGGCGCCTTTGGCACCAGCAACATCGGCGTCAACTACGGCATCATGTTTTTGGGCTATGCCGCTTCCACCTGGATCAGCCAGCCCATCACCGCCGTGCTGTATCACGCCGAGGCCGGCAGCGCCGCCTACCAGCAGTCCTTCTACGGCGCCATTGTGATTGCCGCCATCGCCGTCGTGCTCACCGTCTACATGATGGTCTCCGACAGCAAGAAGAAGTCCGCCTAGTTTTACCGATGCGACAAAGGGACAGTCCCTTTGTCGCATTCCACCGGTCACCAGTATTAAGGAGTCGAAATGTCTGAGCTCAACCCCGTCCGCATTGCCGTTATCGGCGCCGGTGCCATGGGCCGCAACCACATCCGCTTTGTCACCGAGGAGCCCGAAGCCGAGCTCGTCGCCATCGCCGACGCCTTTGAGGGCGCCCGCGCCACGGCCGAGGCCGCCGGCGTGCCGTTTTACACCGATCCCGCCCAGATGATGGACGAGGTCAAGCCCGAGGCCGTCATCATCGCCACCCCCAACGACCTTCATCTGGGCGTTGCCCGCGAGGCCGTGAAGCGCAACATCGTGCCGCTGGTCGAAAAGCCCATCTCCAATGACCTCGAGGATGCCCAGGCCTTCGCCGCCGAGGCCGAGACCGCCGGCGTGCCCGTGCTCGTGGGCCAGCACCGTCGCCACAACCCCTTCGTCAACAAGGCCAAGGAGATCATCGAGTCCGGCGAGCTGGGCAAGCTCACCGTGTCGAGCTTCCACTACATGATCTATAAGAATGACGAGTACTTCGATGTCGAGTGGCGCCGCAAGAAGGGTGCCGGCCCGATCCTGGTTAACCTGGTTCACGACGTCGACCTGCTCCGCTATCTGCTGGGCGAGCCCGTTGCCGTCCAGGGTATGCAGTCCAGCGCCGCCCGCGGTTTTGAGACTGAGGACTCCGCCGTGGTCAACGTCCGTTTTGCCGATGGCGCGCTCGCAAGCATGACCATCTCCGATGCCACCGCCAGCCCCTGGAACTGGGAGGCCACCGCTCGCGAGGACCCGCAGTACCGTCCCTTCGACGCCGACGCCTACTTTATCGGCGGAACCTTGGGCGCCCTTTCGCTGCCCCGCCTGCACCAGTTCTCCTACGACGGCGCCTCCAACTGGCACAAGCCGCTGCAGATGGAGATTCCGGCCGTGGACCCGGCGCTGCCGCACAAGATGCAGCTCAAGCACTTTGTGAAGGTCGTCCGCCGCGAGGTCGAGCCCGTCGTAACCCCCGCCGACAACGTCAAGACGCTCACGCTTCTCAACGCCATCAAGGAGGCCGCCGAGACCGGCCAGCTCGTCGAGCTGTAGCACCTTAGGACAGGCCGCGGCAGAAACCCCATGCCGGGCCCCTCGGTCCGCCACAAATAAGCCCCTCTTCTTTGCCCCGCGAGCAGCTTCCTGCCCGCGGGGCATTTTGCTACGTTGCCAATGATTTTTCTGGGACGGGGGACTTTTTGCACCTTAGCTTGATTCGTTCGCCACGAAATGTGCCTATCTACTACGTTTAACCAATCACCCTCAACCATACAGAATTTCGCGAAATAAAAACCGCAGGTAAACGGCTTGCGCATTTTCGGAAAACCGGGGGATGGTCGACCCACACGGTTCAAACGTAGTAGATAGGCCGCTTTCGTGGTTCCGCGCCAAAACAGTCTTTTTTGGGCGAAGTGGCAGGTGGTATCCTTGGTAGCTCTGTGCTGCAAACGCACCTTAAACGCAAGGAGTCCCATGGATCTTATCGCCCAGCTCGCCCGCGAGCTCAACCTTAAGGCCGCCAACGTCGAGGCGGCCGTCAAGCTCATCGACGAGGGAAACACCATTCCCTTTATCTCGCGCTACCGCAAGGAAGCCACGGGCGGCATGGACGACGTCGCCCTGCGCGCACTCGACGAGCGCCTGTCCTACCTGCGCAATCTTGAGCAGCGTAAAGAGGACGTCATCCTGCTCATCGATGCCCAGGGCAAACTCACGCCCGAACTCGAGCAACAGATTCGCGAGGCCACACAGCTCCAGCGTGTCGAGGACCTCTACAAGCCCTACCGCAAAAAGCGCATGACCCGCGCGCAGAAGGCACGCGAGGCCGGCCTGGAGCCGCTCGCCAACATGATCATCATGCAGGCCTCGGCCAAGGGCAGCGCACTCGACGCCGCCGCGGCATACGTCAACGAGGAGGCCGGCTTCGACACGCCCGAAAAGGCGCTCGCCGGCGCGGCGGACATCGTGGCCGAGACGGTGGCCGAGGACCCCGAGAACGTCGCCGACCTGCGCGCCTTTACGCAAAACACCGCCGACATCGTCGTCGAGGCCACCGACCCCGCCGAGAAGACCCCCTACGAGCCGTACTACAGCTATGATGAGCCGCTGCGCCGTATACCCAACCACCGTGTGCTGGCTATCGACCGCGGTGAGCGTGAGGGCAAGCTCCGCGTGCGCGTGAACGTCGACGGCGCTGCCGCTACGGCACGCCTCGGCAGCCGCTGGCCCCGTCGCCAGGGCGTGTTTGCTCCCGTCTTTGACGCCGCCATCGCCGATGGCTACAAGCGCCTCATGGCCCCCTCGCTGGAGCGCGAGGCCCGCGCCAGGCTCACCGTTCGTGCCCAGACCGAGGCCATCAACGTCTTTGCCAAGAATCTCGAGGGCTTGCTCTCGGCGCGCCCCGTGCGCGGCGCCCGCGTGCTCGCGCTCGATCCGGGCTACCGCACCGGCTGCAAGGTCGCCGTCATGGACGAGACCGGCAAGCTACTCGACCACGGCGTGGTCTATCCCACCAAGCCGCGCCATGACGTCGCCGGCACCAAGCGCGAGCTCGCCCGCCTCGTCAAGAAGGACGGCGTCAACACCATCGTCGTCGGCAACGGCACCGCCAGCCGCGAGACCGAGGAAGTCGTCTCGGAGTTCATTGCCGAGCAGGCGCCCGGGCTGCGATACACCATCGTCAACGAAGCCGGCGCGTCGGTGTACTCCGCCTCCGAGCTCGCCAGTCAGGAATACCCCGACCTGGACGTCACCGTGCGCGGCGCCATGAGCCTGGGCCGCCGTCTGCAAGACCCGCTGGCAGAGCTCGTCAAGATTCCGCCCCAGTCCATCGGCGTTGGCCAGTACCAGCACGACCTTGACCAGGCCGAGCTTTCGCGCACCCTGGGCCACGTGGTGGAAGACGTCGTCAACCGTGTGGGCGTCGACGTCAACACCGCGAGCGCAAGCCTGCTGGGCTACGTGTCGGGCATTACGCCGAGCGTAGCCAAAAACATCGTGGCCTACCGCGAGGAAAACGGCGCCTTTACCGATCGCCGCCAGCTCAAGAAGGTCCCCAAGCTGGGCCCCAAGGCATATCTCAACGCCGCGGGCTTTTTGCGCATCAGCGGCGGCAAGAACCCGCTCGACGCGACAAGCGTCCACCCCGAGAGCTACGAGGTGGCCACGTCCGTCTTGGAACGCGCCGGCGTGGCGACCAGTGAGCTCAGCCGCGGCGGCGTGCCCGACATTGAGCACCGCCTGGGCAGCATTTCGGCACTGGCAAGCGACCTGGACTGCGGCACCCTGACGCTCATCGACATTGTCAACGAGCTCAAGAAGCCCGGTCGCGACCCGCGCGACGACGCGCCCGAGGTGGTCTTTAGCCGCTCGGCGCTTTCCATCGACGATCTGGAGCCCGGCATGGAACTCAAGGGCACGGTGCGCAACGTTGTGGATTTTGGCGCGTTCGTCGACGTGGGCGTGCACCAGGACGGCCTCGTACACATCTCCAAGCTCGCCAACCGCTTCGTCAAGCACCCGAGCGACGTGGTGCGCGTCGGTGACACGGTCAAGGTGTGGGTCGAAAAGGTCGATCGCGACCGCAAGAAGATCTCCCTCACCATGGTGCAGGGGAAGTAAACCGCCAAAGCGGATATCCCCTCTTCGCGGCAAGTGTCGCAAAGAGGGCGGGCGTTCCCCGCGCTCTTTGCCCCTTCGGCAAAGTGGGGTATACTGTCCGCAGTGTGAAAAGCCTTCGGGCTTTTAGCGGCTGCGGGTACCTGTACCTACAGCCGCATTTTTCGTTTTGGAGGAACGATCATGAAGGAGCGCCCGCTCATCCCGGCAGAACAACAGGTCGCCCACCTCGCAGAGCGGGGCGTCCGCTTCGACATAATGAGCCCCAAGGATGCAGTCGCGTTCCTCCGCGACAAGAACTTCTTCTTCAAGGTCAAGGCGTTTGCGAAGTGCTTCTCAACGTATCGTAGCCCCGCGTCGGAGGGCTACGGACGCTACGTCAACCTAGACTTCGCCTACCTCACCGAGCTCACCAGACTCGACCACCACCTCCGCGAGCACATCCTCTCGATGACGCTTGACATCGAGCACTACATGAAGGTCCATCTAAACCGGACGATGATGGACGACGGCGCCGACGGGAAGGAGGTCCTCGACCTCCTTTTCGCCCACGAAAGGCTGCGTAAGGAGAGGATGCTGGAGGAGCGGTTCGATCCAAGCGGGTCAGAAGCCACCGTCGAGAGGATGAAGGCCATCGCCGACCGGCTAGATGGGGTGGGCGGCAGCGATCGGGTGATGCTCTTCCTCGAGATGCTCCACATCGCCGAGGATCAGACTTTGGGGATAGACCCGGAGCACCTCGAGCGCAGCGTCTCGTACCTCGGAGACTCGAACTACACCCGGGACCTCGCGAATAAGTACGGCAGACGCGAGGACATGTACGTCTGGAACTACCTGGAACTCGTCTCCTTCGGGGGAATCATCGCGCTTTACAAGTTCTACTTCTACGACCTCAGGAGGGAACGCAGCCAGGAGGCCGAATCCGTCAAGCAGCTCCTGTTCCCCGTGAAGGCCCTGCGCAACGCGGCCGCTCATAACGGCAACGTTCTGAACACGATCGGGCAGCGTCTACAGAAGCCCGTCGGCTCCATCGCGACGGCCGCGCGGGAGGAGCTCGGAATCGACCAGGAGCTCGTCGCCCTTACGAAGCGCTTCCCCGTCATCCACGACTTCACCGCACTCGTGCTCTGCTTCGATAGAATTGTCAGCGATGCGGACGCGAGGTCGGAAAAGGCGGCAGGCCTGCGCACCCTGCGCGAGCGCTTCCTTGAGCACGCCGACTATTTCGAAAAGCAGATCGAGCTTGACCGAGGAATCAGGATGCTGGGGGAAGTCATGCGCTCGGGAGCCGATGTCATCTCTTCGAGCTCCCTATAGCTCTTCAGCCCCCTAATAGCCCCTTACCATTTGGGCCCCGCTCGAACAGAGTAGGTTCGAGTAGGTTCGAGCAACTCAGCAGCAATCCGACTACCCGCTGCATGAAAACCGCAGCTCAGACGCATGACATGCCGTCCCATGAAGCAGCGGGTTCGGGTAAGAGTACGTCCGAGTGGTCAGAGTAGGGCCCGACTTCCCCCTCTTGGCGACGTGCAAAATCGCGAATATTCAGCATCTCTCGATAGCCCCGCGGTGCCTCAGAGAGCCATAAAAGCAAAAACGGCCCCCGTTTTAGCGTCAATTAGAGCCAAAACGGGGGCCGTTCCGTGCTTCAACCAGCTGGTAAAAGCCTTTACCGTGCTGAATATTCGCGATTTTGCACGTCGCCGCAGGGGGTACCCTTGCTTACGGCAGGATATGGAAGCCCAGAGCGGCGATATCCTTGGCAAATCCGCGCACGGTATCGAGCGAGACCTCGTACGGGTCACGTCCGATGTTCTTGCGCTTGGCCAGGATACTGTTGGGCACCGTGATGATCTGGCAACCGCAGGCCTCGGCCTGGTAAATGTTGATGAGCTCGCGCGTGGACGCCCACAGGACCTCGCAGTTTGGCTTGGCGGCGGCCTTCTTGACCGACTCCGTCATAAACGGAATGGGATCGACGCCGGTGTCGGCGATACGGCCGGCAAAGAGCGAGATGATGGACGGCGTCTCGGCGTCAACGGCCTCGACCATCTCGTCGACCTGCGCGGGCGTGAAGATGGTGGTGACGTTGACCTTAATGCCGTCGGCGGAAAGCTTGCGCACCAGCTCGGCGGTGGACTCGCCCTTAGTGGTCACGCACGGAATCTTGACGTAGACGTTCTCGGCCCAGGTAGCGATCTCGCGTGCCTCGACCTCCATGGTCTCTACGTCGTCGGCATAAACCTCAAACGAAACGGACACATCGGTGATGTGGGCCAGGACCTCCTTGGCAAATGCGCGGTAATCCGTCACGCCGCCCTTCTTCATAAGGGACGGGTTGGTTGTGAAGCCCTGAACGTTGCCGTTCTCGTACATGTCGAGCATGCCCTCGAGGTTTGCACCGTCAGCGAACACCTTGATTGCCATCTGCCTGATTCCTTTCGCTTGCACATGGGCGTTAAACTGCTAAACACTTTACCTACGTTTATCAAGGCGTGAGCTGCGGTTTTTTATCTTCTCGGCGAACGGCATAAACGCTTTAGCGTTTTTGAGCACACCCTCCAGCGGCAAAACGATTTTGCAGGGCGAGCCGATTTGAGCCGCCCGCCGCGGGTGAACGGTAATTGGACGGTTCCCGCTAGATCAACCCAAAATGGCGCATGGCGGTGACGGTACCGTCGTGTGCGACGTCGTCGGTCACGTAGTTGGCGACCGCCTTGACCTCGGGCATGGCGTTGCCCATGGCAACAGCCGTCTCGACGGCGGCGAGCATGCCCAGGTCGTTGCCCGAATCGCCGAAGCCAAAAGTGCGCGCATTTCCCTCGCGGCCCAGATACGCCAGCGCTCGCGCCACGCCCACGCCCTTGTCGATGCCCTTGGGGCTCAGCTCGCGGTTTGCTTGCTGGGCTCGCTTGGAAGCTCGGCGGTAAACGCGTCTCCCAGTCAATCCGGCACCGCCGAGGCAAACCCCACACGCGCCCGCCAACGCAAAGGTCCGGCGGGACGCACCTAGCATCCCGCCGGACCGTCACTCGTCCAGGAGGCCACCGCGACGAACCTCTAGATCTTCGCAAGCTCCTCGGAGATGACGCGGCAGACGTCCTCAGCCTGAGGCATCACGCCGTACATCTCGAAGAAGCCGTGGTCGCAGCCGCGATAGCGAATCGCGGTGACATCAACGCCCGCATCCTGCAGCCTCTTCGCGAACAGCTCATCCTGATAGCGCAGGTAGTCATACTCGGAAGAGATGATGACCGTGCGGGGGAACGCGCTCACGTCCTCCGCGAACAGGGCAGACACCCTCGGGTCGAGCATCTCCTCCGCATTGCCGTTGGTGTACATCAGCGGCAGGTCATCATTGGCATTGCGAATGCGATCCACCCTGCTCAAAGCCTCGATCCTCTGGTCGTTCACAATCTCATAGAGGTCATAGGACCATTCCTCCGGAACGGGGCCGCCGTCGACGAGCGGATACAGCTCGGCCACGAGCTTGATCCTGTCCGCATGGGACCCGTCGAGGACGACGGCGTTGGTCAGGCTTCCGCCCGCGGAGTCGCCAGCCACGGCGACCCGCGTCGCGTCGACACCCAGCTCATCCGCATGCTCGACAAGCCAGTCGAGCGTCTTCACGCAGTCCTCGACACCACCGGGGAACATCGTCTCGGGAGACAAGCGGTACTCCGGGTAGATCGCGACGCAGCCCGTTCGCTCCGCGATGTCGCGCAGGCAGTTCTCGTACTGGCCAATGTTGCCCACCATGAAGCCGCCGCCGTGGATGAACACGAGCGCGGCGGAGCCGCACCCGTGGCCCTCGGGCGTGAAGACGTGCAGGGGAATGCCCCTGTCGCCAAAGTTCATGACGACGGTCTTCTTGGCGACGTTCGAGCCCCTCACGACATGGGTCTCCTTGTTGGGAGCGGAGCGCCACGCGATCACGTCCACCGGCCCCGCCGGCGCCGGGCCGGCGGCGAGCTTCGCATGGGCGCGCGCGTAGACGCGCGGATCGAGCACGCGCTCGCGCTCGTCTCCCGGCACGGGCTTCAGCAGGAGCTTCAGCCCGTTGGGCTCCACGACCTCCCTAGATCCACGCTCAAGCACTTCAAGCTCGGAAGTGGGGTACTTCCTCTCCTCGGTGCCCATGGCTAGCCGATCTTCAGCTCGTCAAGCTTGGCGTCAAGCTTGGCCATCTCATCGGCGGAAAGCTCCCACTCGAACGTCTCGCAGTTCTGAATCGCGTGGGCGTCCGTGCGCACGCCAACGAGCGCGGTGCCCACGTACTCCTTCTGGGTGCTCCAGTTCACGGCGACCTGTGCCACGGGCTTGTCATGAGCCTCGGCGATCTCGTCCATGACCTTGAGCAGCTCCTGGACGCGCGAGAACTTGGGCTCCTGGAAGTAGTCGTAGAAGCCGCCACGAACATCGCCCTCCTCGAACTTCGGCAGCTCGCGGAACTTGCCCGACAGGATGCCCGCGCCAAGGGAGCCATAGGTGAAGGAGTCGATGCCACGCTCGTAGCCCCACTTGATAAGGTCCTCGGAGGAGCGGTCGACCATGGAGTAGGGCGGCTGCTGGACGTCGACCTGAGCGACCTTCTCGCACTCCTCGATCATCTCGGTCGTGAAGTTGGAGACGCCGATGTGGCGAATCTTGCCTTGCTCCTTGAGGAGCTGGAGGGCGCACATCGTCTCGGAGAACGGGGTCTTGGCGTCGGGCCAGTGCACGAAGTAGAAGTCGATGTAGTCGGTGCGGAGATTGCGCAGCGAGCTCTCGACCTCCCTCATGATGTTCTTGAACGAAGAGTCGCGGTCATAGCCGGCGGCGCTGGTGATCAGGCCAACCTTGGTCGAGAGCAGGTAGCTCTCTCGGTCGACGCCCCTGAGCGCGTTGCCGACGACCTTCTCGGACGCGCCGTTGCCATAGCACGGCGCGGTGTCAATGAGGTTGACGCCGTGATCGAGCATGGTGCGGATGGCGGACATGCTGGCGGCGTCATCGTTCTCACCAAAGGAGTCGCCGCCGATCGCCCAGGTGCCCACGGCGAGCTGGGAGACGTCAACGTCGGAGTTCTTGAGGTGCGTGTAGCGCATATTCTCTCCTTCTAATGGGGCGGCACGCGTCGAATGTCCTCGATCGCGTGCCGCCAGGAATTGCCTTGAACAGGCTTCGGATGATCCGGAAACCGCCTTACACGATGCCCACGAGGCCGAGGACGAGCGCCAGAACCATGATGCCGACCAGGATGATGTTGACGTTCACGTTCTTCTTGCGCAGGAGCCAGAGGACGACGAGCGTAAGTCCCAGAGGCACGATGCCCTTGAAGATCGAGTCGAGGTAGGTCTGGATCATGACGGGGTCGGAGTCCTGAACCGGAATGGACAGGATCGTGTTGAATTGGACGTTCGCCGCGGTCATGGCGCCGATCATCACCAGGCCGATCGTGGAGGTCGCCTTGGTGATGAGCTTCATGAGACCCCCCTCGTACATCTCGGAGATGAAGTTGGTGCCCATGCTGAAGCCGAGGTAGGTCATGAAGTATCGGCAGAGGATCGACGGGATGTTGTAGATCAGCAGGAACATGATCGCGCCGAGGGGCGAGCCGCTCATGGCGAGGTTAATGCCGATGCCGGCGGCGATAACACGCAGGACGCCCCAGAAGATTGCGTCGCCGATGCCGGACATCGGGCCCATCAGGGAGACCTTGATACCGTCGATGGACTCGGTGTCGAAGTCTTCGTGCTGCGAGTTCTCCCTCTCCATGGAGGCGACGAGGCCCATGGCGAACGTGCCGACGTTCTGGGTAATGTTGTACCAAGTCGTGTGACGCTTCATGGCGTCGGCACGAGCCTCGGGGTCATCGGCATAGTAGCGGTTAAGCGCGGGCTGGACGGAGTACAGCCAGCCGTCGGCGCCAGCCTTGACGGAACCGCCGGCGCAGGAAGCGAACACGGAGAAGGAGCGCAGGAAAATGCTGTTGAGCATCTTCTTGTCTTCAGGGCTCACATTCTTGGTCAGGTTGCTCATGCGAAGAAATCCTCCTCGTCGCTGGTTACAGAGTCGCCGGAAACGGCCTGGGTGGCCACTCCCTTCTTGGTGAGATCGAAGATCTCCTTGTCGCGGAGGGCGGAGGCAACCGCGATGATGACACCGAGAACTGCGATGGCGATCATCGGGAGGCCGAGGTACTGGTAGAGCGTAAAGCCCAAGAAGAAGTAGATGCTGAGCTCGGTGCTCCACAGCATCTGGAGCAGGAGCGCCATACCAACGGCGGGCAGGAGGGCACCCACGGCGTTGAGGCCGCTCATGACATTGGCCGGAATCTGGTTGACAATGGCGGCAACGGGCTCGGCGCCAAGGTAAACGCCGAGGAAGGCGATGAGGCCAAAGGCGGCGTACTTAACGAACCAGAGAACGAAGTGCTGAAGCGCGAGGCCCTTCTCGTTGCCCTCGGCGGCCATCTTGTCAAAGGTGGCTGCGAAGAACGCGAGGAACACGTTGTTCATGAAGATCGAGAGAAATGCGGTGACGACGCCCACGGGAACGGCCAGTGTGATGGCGGCACCCTGGTCGATACCAGCGCCAACGGTGAAGGCGACGGCGAGGGCGGTCGCGGTAACAGGCTCGGCGGAGATAGCGCCACCAATGTTAACCGCGCCCATGAAGATCGCCTCGAGAGAGGCACCGATGATGGCACCGGTCTTGACGTCGCCCATCAGGAGGCCCGCAACGAGACCTACCACGAGAGGGCGCTCGATCATGCACTGACCGAGAACCCAGTTGCCGCCGTAGCAAATCAGCACGGTCAACCAGGCCATTATTGCCAACCCAACCATTTGACTTCCTTTCTTTCATTTCATTTGGCCGCCTGGCCAAATCCCCTTATTTCCCCGCCGCCTCGATCAGACTCTTGAGAGGAGTCTTGGGATTGGACGGGATAAGCTGATGGAAAACCGGAATACCCTGCTCGCAAAGCTCCTTCGCGGCCTCGAGCTCATCCGGGTTGAGCATGATCGTGGAGTTGAGGGCGACCTTGCTATCCGGATCGGACTTGTCGAAGCGGCCGACGTTGGCAACGTTCACGCCCTCAATCTTGCCCGGCGCGCCCTTAACGAGCTCAAGCACGTCACGCACGCAGTTGGTGAGCGCGAAGATGCGCATGGAGTCCGCGCGCGGATCGTTCGCGATGCGGCAGGCATCCGGAACGTCCTTGACGAGGAGTTTCTGGCCCGCCGGCGTACCCATGGAAAGCGTCATGCGAAGGGCGTCGCTCTCCACGGCGTGCTTGTTGGCGACGATGATCCTGGTGGTGTTGAGCTCCTTGGTCCACACCAGGGCGACCTGTCCGTGAATCAGACGGTCATCGACTCGAACCTGAACAATCATTGCTTCCTCTCTCTACTTGTTAGTACTCTCTAATCAAAGAAGTCTCCCTCGGACTCCTCGTTGTCCGCGGCCTTGCTCGGAGGCTCGACGACCTGCATCGTCGCCCTCGCCAGTTCGACGCTCTGCTTGATCGAATCTGCCGTGACCGGCTCGGCGCCGAGGAGCGTCTCGATCACGAGGCCGAGGTTCATACCGGTGACGTGGACGATCCCGCGCTTCTCCGGCTCCATAAGGACGACCTTCTGGAAGACGGAACCACCGTAGATGTCGGTGAAGATGATGGCCTCGTCCTCAGGGCCCACCGAGTCAATAAAGGCCTGGATGCGAGGGATGAAATCGGAGTCGTCCACGTAGCAGTCAACTGCCTCCACCATGTCCGCCATGCCGGTCAGGATTCCGATCGAGCTCCTGATTCCGCTTGCGAGGTGGCCGTGCGACGCGACAAGAACTTTCTTCATCGAGTCTCTCCTAGAGCGAATAGTGGTTGGGGTTCAGAAGCTGGATCTTGCTGACGACGAACGCGCGCATGTCGGGGGCGGCGTCCATCAGGAGGCCTATGCCGTTGCCGTCGTTCTTACCGGAGTTGATGTCCTTCTCGAAGGCGCGGTACATGGAACGGAAGTACTCCGTGGCGATGTTGAACTTACTCATGCCGAGGTTCACGGCCTCCTGGAGCTGCTCGTCGGGGATGTCGGAGCATCCGTGCATGACGAGGGGGACGCTGACGGCCTCCCTGCAGGCCTTGATGCGCTCCATGTCGAGGTTCGGGACCTTGACATAGGGGCCGTGGGCATTGCCGACGGCGATGGCGAGCGAGCCGCAACCGGTGCCCTCGACAAACTCCTCGGCGAGGTTCGGGTCGGTGTAGTGGTCGCTGTTCACGAAGTCGTTGGCGTCAGAGCCGTTGCCGACATGGCCGAGCTCGGCCTCGATGTCGACGTCGAAGATCTTGGCGACCTGGACGACGTCCTTCGTGAGCTGGAAGTTCTCCTCATAGGAAAGTGAGGAGCCGTCGACCATGACGGATGGGAAGCCGGCCTTGACGCCCTTGACGGCGATCTCGTAACCAGCGGAGTGATCCTGGTGGACGGCGACGGGCACGCTCGCGCGCTCGGCGTAATAGCGGGCGGCGAAGGCGATGATGTCGAGGGCGCAGTGGTCCTCGAAGCCAGGCCAGTACTGGATGATGATGGGCATGTGCTCATCCTCGGCGGCCTGGATCGCATAACGGATGGTCTCCGTATTGATGACGTTAATCGCGGGCACGCCATAGTGGTGCTCGGTCGCATGTTGAAGAAGCTCGTTGACCTTGATGAGTGACATCTTTGTCTTCCTTTCACCTGAATAATCATTGGATCGGACAGTTCTCAGCTCGTCAGCTGGTTGAACACGAAGCGAAGCGCGAGGCAGGCAGGCGCTTGCGAGGCGCGGTGGAGCCTATGCGGCCGCCTGGCCCTCAGGCTGCGGCGCCGCGCTTCGACGCCATAGCACGTACGCCACAAGAGCAGCGACTGCAGCAATCGTTGAAGCGAGGGCGAAGGCCAGGAAACCCGCGTGCGTGCCGAGCGCATCGCACGCCCAACCGCCAAACAGGTTCGCAACCACGACGGACAGACCGCTCTGGACCATCGCGAAGGCGCTCTGACCTCGAGCGCGACAATCCTCGTAAGTGTGGTTGGCAATGTAGGTAACGCAGGAGTAGTAGACGGTCATGTAACTCACGCTCTGCAGCAGCTGGCCGCAGACCATGACCGGGACGATGCCGGTGCCCACAAGCACGAGCCTGAGCGCCGCCATGAAGCAGGAAAAGATCAGGAGGTTCATCTCGCCGAAGCGCCTGACCAGCTTGGAGGAAACGAGCAGGATGGGGATCTCGCTCGCAGCGGAGACCGCACTCAGGACGCCCACGAGGTTCTGACCCTCGCCAAGCTCGACCGCGTAGCGGCCCAAGAACGCCCCGATGAAGCCAATCGCGGCCGAACTGATGAAGGCGAAGACCAAGACGAAGGCGATCTCATTGCTGGTGAACAGCGAGAGGAGGCCCTTTCCGTGGGAGACCTTGGGATCGTCCGCGGCATTGGCGCGAATTCCCGCCTCGGGGAGGCGCCACATGTGAGCCGCGAAGACCACCAGCGCGGCGGAGACCACCGTGAACTGGATTTGAGGAGCCATGTCGAGCAGCCGACCGACGATCAGGACGACGATGGCATAGCCGATAGTGCCACCCATGCGAATGCGAGAAAAGTCCAGGCCAGAGCGATCCGCGAGCTCGATGACGAGGGAGTCGCTCAGGGGCAGGAGCCCCGAGAAAAACGCCGAGAATGCAAAGGTTACGAGAAGGACCGGGACGAACGTCGACGCCAGGTAATACAGCGGAGCGAGTACCGCCGCCGCAAGGCAGAGGGCCACGATGACCGCGCGGCGGCGCCCGAGCTTGTCGGCGATCGTCGACCAGAGCGGCTGGATGGCGAGCGCACACACCGGGGTCGCCGCGAGGAGAATGCCGGTCTGGGCCGCGCTGAGGCCGAGGCTCGTGTAGTGAGCGGAGAGAAACGGCGAGTACACGCCCGCGCAGACCCAGTAGAGTACGTTCGCGAAGAACAGCGAAGTCATGCTTGCGTTTGTCTTGGCGTTGTGCATCGTGCTTCTCCCTTCTTGCTCGCCGGGTGCCTGTCTGGGCTTCGAAGTGATTCACCATCTAGCGTGAAACGGAGTTGCGAGGCGTTGAAACAATGTTCTGTTGTTTCATCGTTTTCGTGCCGTTGTTTCACGGCTCATAAGATAGCAGCTCAAGCTGAGATTGCGCCGAGGAAGTACCGATTTACCGTGAACGGTAGGAAATCAGCGGTGAAACGCTATTTCACCGCTGATGAAACATTTTGCTTATTTTTCACCTCTCTTGACCTAAGATACAAAGCAAGCTAGGACCAAGGAGTAACCATGGATAAGACAGGGGATGTGCTCAGCCACATCTGCGCGGTCATGAGCAGCCTATCCCCCTCGGAGAAGGCAATCGCAACGTATGTGCTCGACCACCCGTCGGATGTCGCAACGATGACCGTCCGCGAACTCGCCGCAGAAACCGGTACGTCACCGGCGTCTGTTTCGAGATTCGCAAGGACGCTTGACTACCGAACCTATTCGGACATGCGTCTGGCGCTCGGCATATCCATCAGCAGGGCATCCGGCGAAGAAAAGGCCACGGACGGCAGGATTACTCTGGACGACGTCGAGGGCTCCATCAAGTACGTCCTGTCTCACAAGGTCAAGGAGCTCTCCCAAACCGCCTCGCTCATTGACTCCGATGACTTTTCGGCAGTCGTCAATCTGCTCCACAACGCCAACCTCGTCCTGATCGCGGGCGTCGGCAACTCGATTAACATGGGCGTAAACGCGGCGTTCAAGCTCTCGCAGGTTGGAGTCAGAGCGTTTTGCCCCAGTACCACCGAAGCCATGGTCTCCGTCGCAACCAGCCTCAAGGAGAATGACGTTCTGCTCGTCATTTCGACGTCCGGATACTCGAAGCGCCTCGTCAACATATTCGACTCTGCCGAGGATTCGAACACCCCCATCATCATGATCACAGACAACCCGGATACGCCGCTCGCGAAGCGTGCCACGCATATCATCCGAGCCATCTCGCGAGATCAGGCCATCACCGGAACCGAGATCGCCTTCTCGCACAGCTCGATCAACTTCGTCATCGAGCTGCTGTTCCTCTTCCTGACCTCTTGCTGGGATGACCCGGTAGAGTTTAACAGGATCATCTCGAAGAATCTCATGGGAGACAAGCAATACAGCTAGGACGACGCACGCCGGCGCACCGATGCCCAGACCGAAACGGGAGGACCCCTTGATAAAGCTCATCCTCGCAGACATGGATGGGACCCTGTTGCCGTTTGGCTCAAGGGTCGTATCGGAGCGCACGCACAGCGCGATTCTTTCGGCGCTCGATGCGGGCATCGCGTTCGGCCCCGCAAGCGGGCGCGACTACGCCGACCTGGCCGATGCCTTTGACGGCGACGCGCGCTGTTTCTCGACCGGCATCATGGCCAACGGAAAGAAGGTCTTCTCCAGCGGCGAACTCGTGTTCAAAAAGACGCTCTCGACGGAGGCCCTCGTCAAGCTCGATAGCGCTGTACGCCCCTACGCGGGGACGTCACTCTGGCTAGTCGCCGATGTCGATGAGACAGGCAAGCGCTGCGAGCAGTTCCTCTGCGCCGTCGAGCCTGGCGACGAATTCGCCCTGGAAGTCGTTAAGGACTCCGGAAGAGACATGGCGCTCGGAGACGTGCCCACGAACCGTGACGTCATAACCGCCGGCATCTTCGTCAACGTCAGCTCCGCCCCGACGGAAGTCGTTCGGAGTCGATGCAAGGAAGCCTGCCCAGAACTTGATTTCCCCTCGCCCGTCCCATTCTTCCTCGATGTTGTTCCGGCTGGCTGGAGCAAGGTAAACGGACTCGACGCGCTTCTCGGCAGCCTTGGGGTCACGCTGGACGAGGTCGCTTTTATCGGAGACTCGGAAAACGACGTGACGCTCCTCGATAAGGTGCCGAACTCCTACGCAGTCGCGGGCGCGATGCCAGAGGCGAAGGCCGCGGCCCATCACCTGATCGGGAACGCAGCCGAGGACTCCGTCGCGAAGCTCATCGAACAGATTGTCCAGCAGCGAGGCTAGGGTTCCGCCAGCGTGGCATGCGCCGCGTGCCTCGTCATCCGTTCGTGGCGCGCTACCTCGTGACGATCCAGAGCGTGGCCATCGTCGCGACGCCGATGCCTACGATGAGCGCGGCCCACAGGACGCGGACCACGGGGTTCATGTCGCCCGCCACCACCATGTCGTTCGCGTGCCAGAACCAGCTCTCGTTTCCCTTGCGCATGATGCCCTCCCTTAGCCTCGATTACGCCATCTATGGCCGAGCAATCGCAGGTCACGTGCCATGGATTTGCCCTACGCCCAGCTTTCAGTTCTGTAAGGCGGCGGGAGCCTGTGCGAGGCCCCGAGTCCTGAGGCTGTTGCAATGAAAATGGGAATCAAGGGGCACGCATCAATCATATGGGTTCCTTTCGAGGGCGATGGCAAACGAAGCATCCATCATATAATGGAGCGACGCAACCAGAGAGGTCACCCATGGAATTTTACGCAAGCTGCCCCGAGGGCTTTGAGTCCGCACTCGCCGACGAGCTTAAACGGCTCGGGCTTTCGCATGTACGCCGCCTGAAGGGCCGCGCTACGTTTGAGGGCGAGATCGAAGAAGGCTACCGCGCCTGTCTGTGGTCGCGCCTGGCCAGCCGCGTGTTTGTGGTGCTTGGGCGCTTTGAGGCGCAGGATGCCGATGCGTTGTACGACGGCGTTTACGACATTGCCTGGGAAAACATCGTCCGCCCCGGCGCCACCATTGCCATCACTGCCCGTGGTGTGACCGAGCAGCTGCGCAACACGCGCTTCTCGGCCCTGCGCGCCAAGGACGCATTGTGCGACCGCCTGGCCGAGACCACGGGCCGTCGCGCCGATGTCGATGCTGCCGACCCCGATGTCCACCTGCTGCTTTCGCTGCGCCAACGTCGCGCGAGCATCAGCCTAGACCTTTCAGGCGACCCGCTGTTCAAGCGTCTGCCGCCCGCGGCGACCCGCGCTGGCGAGGGCACGCACGTGCTACGCCCCGACTACGCCGCCCTGGTGTTGGCGCAGGTCGGCTGGACCGCGCTGTGCGAGCGCGAGCTGACGGCCGACGACTACGAGAACGAGGCTCTACCCACGTTGATCGACGCCTCGTGCGCCGGCGGCGGCCTGCTGCTGGAAGCCGTGAATATTCTGAACGACCGCGCCCCGGGCGCCGCCCGCGAGCGCTGGGGCTTTGAGGGCTGGCAGCTGCATGATGCCGACCTGTGGGAGCGGCTGCGTGCCGAGGCACGCGAGCGCGAGACGGCAGCGCGCGAGCGCCAGGCGCGCATCGTTGCCGTAGATGCTGACCCCGCCGCACGCAAGACCGCTGAGCGCATGGTTACGTGTGCCGGCTACAAGCGCTTTGTCGATTTTTGCGCCGCCAAATCTGCCACCGTACTGGACCACGCGGGCGCCGTCGCCGGTGCCGCCCTCGTCGCGGATACGACCGAGACACCGCTGTCGCTTATGCATGACGCCATGACGCTGGTCGGCGAGCTGCGTCGCGCGCCCGAGCTTACCGCCGCGCCGGTCGCCGCCCTCACCCGCGACGGCCTTATGGCCCGCGCGCTCCATGCCGAGCCCGTGCGCTCCATTGCCGTCATGCCCAACAACGAAGAGGCGACTATCGAGGTTTGGCCCTCGCTCGACCACGCCGCCGCAGCGTTTGAGGCTGCGACCAACGCAGATGCCGAGGAGCAGACCGCAAATGCCCAAGACGAAGCCGCCGACGCCCCCATGCCCGAGCCCGCCGCCACGCTCGACCTAGGCGACGGCAAGCCGCTGCCCGTGCTCATCCCCGAGTCGGAGCAGTTCGCCAACCGCCTGCGCAAGAACGCCCGCCTGCGTCGTAAGTGGGCCAAGCGCGAGGGCGTGAGCTGCTACCGCGTCTACGATGCCGACCTACCCGACTACTCCGCCGCCATCGACCTGTACGAGGGATGCCCGCAGACGCCGGGCCGCTGGCTCGTCATCGCCGAATACGCCGCGCCCAAGACCATCGACCCCGCGCTGGCCCAGGCCCGCATGCTCGATATCTTGGCCATCGCGCCGCGCATCCTGGATGTTCCGGCCGAGCACGTGCACGCCAAGGCACGCATGCGTTCGCGCGGCGGCTCGCAGTACGGCAAGCAGGGCGCCGGCAAGGGCGGCTCGGGCGAGCGCGCCAACATCGCGCGCCGTCGCCTGCCGCTCATCGA
This sequence comes from Collinsella sp. AM36-4AA, assembly GCF_003467795.1. Classification (NCBI taxonomy): domain Bacteria; kingdom Bacillati; phylum Actinomycetota; class Coriobacteriia; order Coriobacteriales; family Coriobacteriaceae; genus Collinsella; species Collinsella sp. AM36-4AA. The sequence goes on along the minus strand of NZ_QSHS01000026.1, from coordinate 17,120 downwards.
GGAAGGCGGTCTTACCTTTGCCGTCAACTTTGACGACTACCTGGACGTGGGCATCTTCTTGGACCACCGCGTCACGCGCGATCTGGTGCGCGAGCACGCCAAGCAGGCACGCCGCTTCCTCAACCTGTTCGCCTACACCGGCACCGCTACCTGCTATGCGGCCGACGGCGGCGTCGAGGAAACCGTGACGGTCGACCTCTCCAACACCTACCTGGACTGGGCCGAGCGCAACATGCGCCAGAACGGCTTTGTGGGATCGCAACACCACTTTGTGCGCGACGACGTGCTCGCCTGGATTCGCGACCAGCGCCAGACGCGCAACCGCTGGGACCTGATCTTTGTCGATCCGCCCACGTTTTCGAACTCGTCCAAGATGGGCCGCCGCACCTGGGATGTTCAGCGCGACCATGTTGAGCTTTTGGCCGGCGTATCGCGCCTGCTCGCACAGGGCGGCCATGCCATCTTTAGCTGCAACCTGCGAGGCTTCCGCCCCGAGACACGCAAGCTCGCACGCGCGGGCGTGGTGCTACAGGACATAACGGCGCAGACCATCCCCGAGGACTTCGCACGCAACCAGAAGGTGCACCATTGCTATATCGTGCGCCGCCTGCCCATCGAGGACGCCATGGCCGAGGTCGGCTTTAGCGCCGAGGAAATTGCCGAGCGAACCGAGGAGCTGCGCAACCCCGAGGCCCGCAAGCCCCGTGCGGCAGTACCCGCGCACGCGCAGGCCGGCAACGGCAAGTCCAACTTTGCCGGCAAACCCTCCCCCGCCGGCAAGCCCAAAAAGAAGAAGTTCTACGCCAGCAAGCCTAAGGGCAGATAACAAAGTTGCGGTGGAATACGGACTGTTTTGCCTGGAATTAGGCAAATTTAGACCGTATTTCACCGCAACTCATATTGGGATGGCGGGTGCCGTCCTACCCTTGGATGACCAGGCGGTAGCCGATACCCACGTGCGTCTGGATATAGCGCGGGTGCGCGGGGTCGGACTCGATCTTTTTGCGCAGTGTGCCCATAAAGACACGCAGGCTCGCCAGGTCGCTCTTGGTCGCCGTACCCCAAATCTCGTGCAGGATAAATTGGTGCGTCAGCACCTTGTCGGCGTTGTGCGCCAGCAGGCACAAGAGCTTGTACTCGATCGGCGTCAGATGCAGTTCCTCGCCATCCATCGTGGCGATGCCGGCATCAAAATCGATATGCAGCTCGCCGGTATCGAACGAGCCCTCGGAGGCAACGCCGCCCGTTTGCGCATACGAAAGGCGCCTGAGCGTCGTGCGGATGCGCGCGAGCAGCTCCTCGACCGAAAACGGCTTAGTCAGGTAGTCATCGGCACCGGCATCGAGCGCTCGGATCTTGTCCGCGTCCTCGCTGCGCGCCGAAACCACGATGATCGGCATGCCCGACCACGTGCGCACCGACTCCACCACCTTGACGCCGTCCATATCGGGCAGGCCCAGATCGAGCAGCACAACGCTCGGCGCCTGCGACGAAGCGGCGGCGATGGCGGCGTGGGCGGTCTCCACAGCCATATGGCGCAAACCGTGCGCCTCGAGCGCGGCGACGATAAGGTTGCGGACGGCGGGATCGTCCTCAACGACCAAGATGAGCGGTTTCACGGCAGAGTTCGGCACAGCGCTACTCCTTATCAAACGAAACGTCGGCGGCGGGAAGCTCAATCGTAAAGACCGAACCGTGCGGGTCCGCCGCGGTAACCTCTATGCTACCGCCATGTGCCAGCGCAATGGAGCGGCAGAGCGAAAGCCCCAAGCCCACACTGCGGCAGCTGTCGGCCAGGCCATGGTTGGCGGTGTAGAACGACTCAAAGATTCGCTCGCGGTCCTCGGGCGCAATGCCCGGGCCATCATCAGCAACCGAGCACGCCACGTGCCCATCGTCGACGCCAATCGAGATCACGATATGCGAGCCCGCGGGCGTGTAGGTGATGGCGTTGTTCACCAGATTGACCACCAGCTGCACCATCAGGCGCGCGTCGACGTTGACAAGCGCCGGCTCATCGCACGCCACCACCTTAAGGTCGTGCTCGCGCACGGCCGGGTTTACGTGGCGCAGCGCCTCCTCGACGATATCGTCCATGAGCTCGAGCGTAGTCGACAGGCGCATACCGCCACCCTCGAGCTTGGTGATGGCGAGCAGGTTCTCGACGGTGGCGTTGAGCCATTGCGCGTCCGAGCGAATGGATAGGAGCATGCCGCGGCGTGTCTGGTCGTCGAGCACGGCCGTGCCGGTCGAGCCCTGGTCGAGCAACACGTCGGCATTACCCGAAATACTGGTGAGCGGCGTACGCAGGTCGTGCGAGATGGAGCGCAGCAAGTTGGCACGCAGTTGTTCGTTTTTGGCGAGCACCGCCGCTTCCTCGCGAGCCTCCATGGCGCGGGCGCGATCGAGCGCTAGCTCGCCTTCGCTCACGATGGCATCGGCAAGCGTCCGCTCCTCGGGCGTCAGCGCATCGGGCTCGGCGACAATGGCGAACACCCCCACCACCGAGGCGGGATCGCCCGCGCGCACCATGGTGTCGCCCGAGCGCACGGTCAGGTATATGCCGTAGAACGCCGAGGCGCCATAGGTGGCATCGAGCGGCGTTCCCACATAGGCGGACGCCGAGAGCCGCGGCGGCATCTGCGGCGCCAGCTGGTGTACCGGCGCGGCATCGCCCACGGCCGTGTACGTCGTGCGCGGCAGCAGGTCATCGTTATCGGCATCGGCGCTATACCACACGACCGGACAGTCCGAAAGACGCGCCAGCTGCGTTGCCATAGCGTGCACAATCTGTTGCTGATCGCCACACCGCTGCAGCATGCGGTTGGTCTCGAGCACCATCTGCGTGCGACGGTCGCTGGTGGCGGCCTGCGCCAAGGCGCGGCGCAGGGCCAGCGCGATCGAGCTCGATACGAGCGAGACCGCAAACATGATAAAGAACATGCCGGGATAGACGCGGTCGATAAACGACAGCGCGTAGCGCGGGTCGACAAACAAGAAGTTGTAGAGCGCCACGGCGGCAGCCGAGCTCAGCAGGCAGTACAGGCGGCTCCAGGTAAAGAAAGCGCACAGCTGCACGGCAAACACATAGACGATCATGATGCTCGGCGCGAGCCCCGGATGGTCGAGCAGCGCGCCCACAATCGTCGCCGCGGCTAGCAGCCCCGCCGATACGCAGGCGTCATACAGAGGACTGCGACGCGTCAGCGTTGTACGCCGCCACCAAAAGTTCTCGGCAATATCGCCGTCCGCACGGACGTCCATCAGCGCCCCGCCCCTCTCTCAAAAACAAAAACCACCACAAAGGGGACTGGCACCTTTGCGGTGGTGGCCTCCTTGTGGTGGTTTCAAGTGTATAGCCTTTGCAGCCTGCGGTCGCTAGACAAACAGCAGACGTCGACTACGGACGCTCGTCGGGAGCCAGGCGCTGCATCTTGCTCACGGCCTTAAACTTGGTGAACAGCGGCACGTACTCAAAGCTCACGTTGGAGTTCTCCAGGCCGTACCAGCGCGCAGGCGTGCCGGCGGCGCGGCGGATGATGTACTTGAGCGTGATGGCCGTACGCTCGCTGGGCTCCACGTCGCTTTCGGGCGCCAGCAGCTTGCGGATCATGACGAACTTAAACGTACCGATGTTGCCCGGGTCCTTGTAGACCGAGTAGTCATGCGTCTGCGCCGGCAGCTCGCCGCTGGCAGCCAGATCCTGAACAACCTGACGCAGGTAAGCATTGACGCGCTGGTTGATCTTGTAGCCCAGATACAGATGCACGCGGAACACGTAGTCGGTGCCGAACGTCTCGACCGAGTAGGCAAAGGTATGCGGCTCCTCCATGGTCTCGACATTCACGAACCACCAGGCACGAGCGCGCTTGGGGTGCTTATCCAAAATCGAGTAGACGATATCGCGGTCGATATAGTCGGTGTTGGTGTCCTTGGTCAGGTACACGATGTTGTCGCTCATGAGCTCGTAGCGATCGTCGTCGCGCAGGCGTTTGAGCTGCGGCAGATAGCTGCGCAGCGGCAGCAGCGTAAACTGACGTTGCTCGACCGCCGTGCCGTTGTACCAGCACACCATGATGCCCATGATGAGCGCGGCCATAAGGATGGTGAAATAGCCGCCGTGGAAGAACTTGGTGAGCGAGCTCACAAAGAAGAAACCCTCGAGCAAAAGGAAGAAGGCGGCAAAGATCCACGGCGCGACCTTGAGATTGCGCTCCACGTGCAGATAGAAGAAGAGCAGCATTGTCGTGCACATCATGGTCAGGGTAATGGCCAGGCCGTACGCGGCCTCCATGTGCGCCGAGTTCTGGAACAGCAGCACCACGACGACGCAGCCCACGAGCATGACGTTGTTGACCATGGGGATGTAGAGCTGGCCCTTGGTCTCGGCAGGATAGAAGACCTGCATATGCGGCATGAGGTCCAGGCGGCTGGCCTCGGACACCAGCGAGAATGCGCCGGTGATGAGCGCCTGCGAGGCGATGATGGCCGCGACGGTGGAAAGGCCGACGGCAAAGGGGCGCAGACCCGGGGCGAGCATCTGGTAGAAGGGGTTGAGGTCGGCGATACCCATGAGCTCCGGGTTGCCGGCGTTGTTGATAAGCCACGCGCCCTGGCCCATGTAGGACAGCAGCAGGCAGCACTTAACGAACGGCCAGGTGGCATAGATGTTGCCGCGGCCCACATGGCCCATGTCGGAATAGAGCGCCTCGGCACCGGTGGTAGCGAGGAAGCAGCTGCCCAAAATCATGATGCCCGCATGGTTGTTGGGGCTCAGCAGAAAAGCGATGCCACGCAACGGGTTGAGGCACAGCAGCACCGCGGGATACTGGCAGACAAAGAACAGGCCCGTGCCGCCCAGGAACAAAAACCACAGCGTCATGATGGGACCGAAGGCGTGACCGATCTTGGCCGTGCCGATGCGCTGCACCAAGAAGAGCGCGATGATGATGGCAAGCGTGATGGCGACGACACGACCCTGGTCGTCACCGAGCACGGCATGGACCGCCGGGATGGTGCGCAGGCCCTCGATGGCCGTGGTGACGGTAACGGCAGGCGTCAGGATGCCGTCGGCGAGGAGCGCCGCGCCGCCCAGCATGGCGGGGATGATGAGCCACTTGCCGCAGCGCTTGACCAAGCTGTACAGGGCAAAGATGCCGCCCTCGCCGTGGTTGTCGGCGCGCAGCGAGATCAGCACGTACTTGACGGTCGTCAGCAGCGTGACCGTCCACACGACAAGGGAGAGCGCGCCGAGCACGAACTCCTGCGTGACGCTTCCGATGCCGCCGTTGCCGGCAACGAGCGCCTTGGTTACATACATGGGGCTGGTGCCGATATCGCCATACACCACGCCCAGCGTGACGAGCATCGCCGAGATGCTCACAGGAATCGCAGCGTGCGAGGCTACTTCCTTTGCCTTTTGTTCCATAAGCCGGTTTCCTCCCAATTTTAACGTTCGACGGGATTATATGTAATCAGCACATATTTTAATGGCACCGTTTTCCCAGCTAGATAAACATTTATGCGGCCTTTAGGCCACCGCGGCGATATGGAATGTGACAAAGGGACGCCCCCTTTGTCACATTCGTCATTTTCCGAGCCAGTTTTTGAACCACCACTCCATAGAGCGGCTCATCTCGGCCATAAAGGGGCTCGTGTGCTTACGGGTGTAGATGTCGATGACGCGCTCGCCCACCTCGCGGGCGTGCGGGCGAAACATCGCATCCATCTCGGCCACCTGCGCATCCATCGTCGCGGCGTCGGCGCGACAATAACGCTCCTCGTGCACCAGGTTCACCACGGGATGCGCGATTGCCGGGCGCTCCTTACGGGGCGTGCCGATGATGAGCATCGACAGCGGCATGGTATAGGCAGGCAAGTCCAGCAGTGCGGCAACTTCCTCGGCGTTCTCGACGATATCGCCGATATAGCAGCTCCCCAGCCCCAGGGCCTCGGCGGCAACCACGGCGTTTTGCGCGGCGATCACGGCATCCTGCGCCGCGATGGCAAAGTCGCCCAAACCCGGCGCGCGGCGGGGCGCCTTGCCCGTGCGCTCGACAAACTCGGGCTCAAAGCAGCCCACGTGCTCAAACAGATCGATCCACTTGGCATAGTCGACCACAAATATAAGTGCCCAGGGTGCCTTGGCGATCATGGGCTGGTAGTCGCACAGGTCGGCAAGACGATCGAGCGTAGCCTGCTCACGAATGCTTACGATGGAATACATCATCATGGCGCCTGCCGACGGCGCGCGACTCGCCGCATGCAGAATCGCCGCCCGCTGCTCGTCGGTCACCGCCACGGGACGGCCCTCGTCATCGCGCGCAAAGGCACGCGTGGAGGAACGGTGCTCCAACGTGTCCAATACAGCATTGCCCGTGGTCTCGACCGGATAGCCGCACGCATCCGCAGCCGTCGTACACACCCGCTCGTCCATAACCCATCCCTGCCATTTCTTTAAGAAGCCTTTACGTTTCCGTGTAATTCCCGTCCATTATCGCGCAGGTGGGCACTCCATTGCGCAACACCGCCATACTCGCGCGTTATTATGGCTGGTTGTTGTACGCAGCCGTCAAATGCTGCGCATATCTCGGTAACAATCGGGTTAATCCCCGCTTTCGTAGGTTTTAAGTTTGTGAGGAGTCTCAGCATGTTCGCTGCCGCCATCTCGCTCGTCGGTCTTGCGGCGACCGTCTACCTTGTCTTGCGCGAGGCCAAGGCCATTCGCGCACAGTCGGGCACCGTTGCCAAAAGCGCTCTTGGGTGGAGCGTCGTCTTCGGCCTGTTCCAGCTCTTTTTGACCGTCTGGGGCGCTATTGGCCTCGTCGCCCAAAACGAGCCGCTCGCCTTTGTGATGCTCATCCTGACCAACGCCATCCTCACCGGCTGCGCTTGGGCCAGCATCGCCCGCGACCGCATCGCCCCGCGCGTCTTTGCGTTCGCCTCGGCCGACGCCCCCGCCCCCACCGGCAAGCTCGCCCGCCTGCGCGGTGCCTTTGTGGGCCGCCCGCTCGTCGCCGCCGTCTTGTGCCTGCTGCTCGCCGGCGTCTTTGCGCTGCTGGGCATGGAGGTCTCGTCCAACCACGACTTTACCTGGGTCTACCCCCTGTGCATCCTGCTCGAGTGGGCCATCATCACCGTGCTCATGACCGGCTTGTTCTTCCTATTCCAGCGCCACGGCGCAGCTCCCGCGGTCCTGGCCTTTGCCCTCTTTGTCCTGGGCATTGCCGAGTTCTTCGTCATCACGTTTAAATCCATGCCGATCCAGCCGGGCGACCTTTCGGCCATCTCCACCGCCGCCGCGGTCGCCGGCAACGGCTACACCTTCTCGATCTCGCTGTTCTGCGTGCTGTCCATGAGCTTTACCGCCATCGCCATGCTGCTGTGCGAGTACGCCGGCCTGGTCGCGCCGCATCGCCAGAAGGGCGCCGCCAACGCCAAGCGCATGCTGCTCACCAACCTGCTCGTGGCGGTGCTGTGCCTGGGCGGCGTGACCGCGCACGTCACCCTCATCGACTACTACAACACCCTCGGCATCACCGTCTACACCTGGCGCCCGCTCGAGAGCTACTGGCGCGAGGGCTATCTGCCTGCCTTTATTAGTGCAGCGCAGTCCATCAAGCCGCCCAAACCCGCCGACTATTCTGTCGATGACGCCAAGGCCACGCTCAAAAAGTACGCCAAGGCCTACGACAAGTCCGACGCCGCCAAGAGCGACGAGCGCACCGCCGCAAAGGAGCAATTCGACAGCGAGAAGCCCACGGTCATCGCCATCATGAACGAGACCTTCTCGGACCTGTCCATCTACCAGAACATGCGCGCCGGCTACGAGGGCCCGCAGTACTTTAAGAACCTGTCCAACTGCCTCAGCCGCGGCAAGCTCTATGTGAGCGCCTACGGCGGCGGTACCGCCAATACCGAGTTTGAGTTTATGACCGGCAACTCCATGGCCAACCTGGGCTCGGGCGTGTACCCCTACACCATCTACAACATGGAAACGACTGGGAACCTGGCAGAGCAGTTCAAGTCGCTCGGATATTCCACCACGGCCATGCACCCCAACCACGCGACCAACTGGAACCGCGAGAACGTCTATAAGGACTTTGGCTTTGACCAGTTCCTGTCCATCAACGACTTCCAGGGAGCCGACACCCTGCGCGGCATGGTGACCGACCAGGCAACCTACGACAAGATCCTTGAGCTGCTCGATCAGAACGCCGATCCGCAGTTTATCTTCGACGTGACCATGCAGAACCACTCGGGCTACGACACGGGCCTGCTGCCGGTCGACAAGCAGATGCACCTGAACATCGACACGACGGACCTGGACGCCAAGACCGTCGAGGACGGTACGCTCTCCGATGTCGACGAGTATGTCTCGTGCATCGAGCAGTCCGACCAGGCGCTTCGCTACTTCCTCAACGCCCTGAGCAAGCTCGACCGTAAGGTTGTCGTGGTGTTCTGGGGCGACCACCAGCCGTTCTTCCCGTCCAAGTTCAACGACAAGTGGTTTACCGGCGAGGACGACGCTACGCATCAGGAGCGCCTGTGGCAGACCGACTACATCATCTGGGCTAACTACGACGTTGCCGGCTGCGACCAGACGAGCGAGGTCGACGACCTGTCCACCAACTACCTGTCCACGCAGCTCATGCAGCTGATCGGCGCCCCGCTGACCGACTACCAGAAAGCGCACATGACGCTGCGCGAGTCGCTGCCCGCCATCAACTCCGTGGGCTACGAGGACGCCAGCCTGCGTTGGGCGCTTTCCTCCAACGTCACCGGTGACGACGCCGCTGCCGCAGCCGCCACCAAGGCGCGCGAGGATTACGCCAAGATGCAGTACTACGAGATGTTCCGCGATGGCAAGAACGTCTACACCGAGCACTTCCAGACCGAGGCCAACGAGACCGACCCCAACCTGGCACCGGGTACAACCAAGATCAAATAGCGACACGTCTTAACTGGTTCGTCTGCCCGGCGGCGCGAAACGTAAGGTTCCCTGCTCGGACAGTCCTGCTCGCACGGAGAGCACATTAAGTGCTCTCCGGCTCGTGCGGAACTCGCGATGAACCTTACATTCCGCGTCGCCGGGCAGACGCCTCGGTGTTGAAGTGCGGCTTGTCATGAAAGCATCCGCAACATATATAAGTTGAAGGCCACATTAAGTGGCCTTCTTTATATTCGGAAAGTGTGTCCCGGAATCTGCCTTCGGAATGGGACGCAGTTTCCGCTTGAGGGCCTGTTGGGAAAGCGCATCCCACTTCAAGAGTAAATTCCGGGTCGCACTTTCCGCTAAGGCTCTCAACCGGAAAGTGCATCTCATTCCAAGCCTTAATTCCGGGACATAGCTTCCGGACAAGACATCAACCGGAAAGTGGGGACCACTCTGAGCGCCGATTCTGGGACACACTTTCCGAAACCCCGCCCATCCGGAAAGCCCGTCCCACTCCGAATACATCCAGGCATAAAATCATCAGCTTATTAGGCCTTCCATCAATAAAGGGGCGCCCTCCCGAGCGGCGGGCTCGAAGTTCATCGCGAGTTCCGCACGCAAAGAAGGCCACTTAATGTGGCCTTCTTCTTGTGCAGGACTGTAGAGCAGGGAACTTCGTGCCCGCCGCCCGGGAGGGCGTTGCGTTTAGAAGATGGACCTAGCGCTTATCCCTCCGGGACAAAAGTAGCGCGGCTATAAAAGCGATGCTGGCAAGAGTTAGCAAAACTAAAAGCAACGTGAGCGTGTTGTCGCCCGTTGCCGCCAGACCAAGCAAGCCGGGCTTCTTGCTGTCAGCAGACTGCACGGGAATCTTCTCGCCATCGTCCTCGGCGGTAATCTCCCAGCGAATGGTCTTGTTTGCGTCGGCAAGCTCGTTGCCCACCGACGTCGGAACGCTTAGCTGCAGATTAAGCACCGTGCTGTCATCGCTCGTAAACGTGGCGATTTGCGTGGGATAGGCGAACACGCTGCCCGGTGTTCCTGTCTGGAGCCAACCTGCAGAGACATCGCCCACAGTCGCCGTTAAGGTGATGGGCGACAGCAGGCGTGCCGTCTCGTGATCGACAACGGCCCGCACAAACACGCGTACCTGGGACTTTACACCCGTGGCACGAACCCCAATCTGTTGCTCGCGTACATCGCCGGGCATTAGATCTTTAAAGGCTGGAAACAGATCGGGCTCCCCCGAGGAGTCCGTCGCTCCCGATACCGTTAGCTGGCGTACATTTCCGTCATAGGCAATCGTGGGAATGTCAGCAAACGCACGTGCAGGAACGGCGAGCGCGATAAGGCAGACGATTGCTGCCATCACGCAATGCAAGAAACACGCAACGTCTTTACGAATCGGAGAGGCCATACTTACGCACCTCCATGCGGCGGCACCAGCACGCCATCCTTGACTGCACAGCCCCATGCCTCTGCAGCTGCATCGCCGGGCGTGGATTGAATTGCCTGGGTCGAAATGTCAACGACCAGGTTCTTCCCATCTGCCTTCTGCTCAGTCACGCTCTTGATGAGCACATCGGTTTTGCCCATCGGAGCAACGGGAGACGTCCAGTAGTAGTACCCGTCGGACGCGACAACCCAAGACGAGGCGGTGTTAGAAGCAGATGCCTTGAACACACTGCCCCACGCAATGACGTAGTCGGTGCCGGCAACTGGTTCATCCCACAGGCGCGCGCCATTCTGGTCCTGCCAGTAGATATCCACCGCAACACGCAGGTATGCCGGGGCCGAGCCGTTGTTTGTAATCATGACGTTGCTCTTCACATTGCCATCGAGCTTCTCATCTACCGAGGGCGCCACCGAACCAAAACCAAACTCGTTGACCAGCACGCCCGTAACCGAAAGCCACGCAAAGGTACCGGCAGCGCCAGCCAACAGGAGAACGCCAACAAGGAGGGCGACGATTTGCTTGCGCTTAGTCATCCTAGTCCTCCTTCTTCAGCGTGCCGTTTTTCCAAACATTCTTGGCACGCGAGCCACCATCGACCCATTTGTCATTCGCGCGCGTGTTGACGCACGTCACCACGGTGTCGCCCGCACTCGAGGCAGACGAGATGATGAGCTCGGCAGATTTGCCGGGCGCCTTGCCCGGCGTACTCAGTTCACCCTCGTAGCGCCATGCCCAAGCCGTGTCTTCCTCGACGGTATAGGTGCCCGCCGGAGCAGCAAATTGCACGCTGCCGACATACCAGACCTCACCGTTTTCGTCGCGCTGCTCGCTAACTTTCACCTCGACCATGCGCGTCTCGGCAGGAGAACCCTCCGACGCCTTTCGCGTTACCTTAAAGCGGAACGTTTGCCCCATTGCGCTGGCGTCGGTAGTCTTTTTAACGATCGTCAGCGCATGATTCTGGGTAAATTTGAACACGGCATTACCGGGACCTTGCTCGCCTTCGCCTGTCTTCTTGGACTCCAGGCGGTTGACCAGGTCGAACGAGCCGCCACCCGAACCCAGACTGTAGAGCGAGACAAACTTGCCGTTCACAGGCTTTTCCGCCGCAGAAACGCCCCCTGCACCAGGGCCGTAGCTTGCCTGCGTTACCGTAACAGTCAGTTGCGTCCCCATAAACGGCTTGGCAAAGCAGACCTTAAACGGCGCATTGTCGGCACTGTCACCGACGGTGTTGGCCGCGGCGGGATCGAGCAGCCACTTAAGCTGCGCGGTCATAGTTACGGGGCTCGCGGGATCAGACGTATCGTTGGCAACCACGCGATACGTCACAGGATACAGGTCCATGTCACCCTTGACTGGCTCGCCCTTGAACTCATCCCAAGACTTTGCAGTGCCATCGGCACCCACATATCGCCACTCCAAGAAGAGCTCGCGCTTATCGCCATTGGCAGCAGCCTGTTCATCGAGCAGCGCGACGATCTTGGAGTGGGCGTCCGGGTCGTACGCCACGGATTTTTGCTCCATCACAGGATTGCCGTCGTTGTCGTAGACAGGGTTGCCGCTCTCGCCCATTTTGGGAACATCGACCGTGTAGACAAAGCCAGGCTTACCGTCCTGCGCGCGCTCGTCGCCCGAGTCGACCGTCGCCGTAAAGATGACCGCCCCGTCGACGCTGTGATAGCGCACCTTATACGGCGTGACCTTGTACACCGCGGTATACGTCGCGCCCTTAAAGGGTTCACTACCCTCGAGGGGATACTTATCGTCTTCGGTCATCAGAGTGTATTTACTATCGGATTCATAGTCACGCGACCAGCCGACAAAGTCGTACTTGGTGCCATCCTTGCCGACAACCTCAGCTGCAGCTCTTACTTCCAGCGAAATTTGATCGCCAGAGTCGGTGCGCGAAAGAGAACGCACGGAATCGGGGTTATCCAGATTGGCATCGATATTCGATTGGACAATTACCGCGCTGGCACGGTAGACCGGGTACAGCTCCATGGGGGCGTTAACCACAGTGTTTGTATTCACCATGGGGAGGCCGTCCGACCAAACGACATAACCGTTGCCGGATGCCGGTTTAGTTTCCGTCCAGCCTACGAAGGCATTGTATGCGTTCGTTGCAGCATCGATGTCGCCAACGTTATACGTCGGCAGCGGCATGCCATCCTTAAGGCTGCCGAGCGTATTGCCCTCCTGCGCGAGCTTGCCATCGATATCGGTGTCGTTCAGGTGATACACCACCGCAATGGGCGTGTAGTAGGCCACAAACGTATAGGGTTTACCCGGCTCCACGGTATAGGAATAGGTATTGCCGCCTTCGCCCGTCGGATCGAGCTTCTTTACCGTTCCGTCGGGAAGCTCGATCTCGAGCTTCTTAAGCTGATAGGCGCCACCAGTACCGTCGGCATACACCGTCGTCGTAATGTCGGGGCTCACCGTAGCCACCACGTCACCGTTCTGCTGGGGATCAAGTTTGGGCGTAATGTCGAATCGCGGAACATTGATGCCCGGCGTTCCATCAAAGCCCTTGCGGTGCAGGTTGGTGGTGTAGTTAACGTTATACTTTACGTATATGGGATAGGCATCCTGCCACTGGGTGACCTTGGACTCGTCGGTCGCCAGATACGGCTCTGCCTTATCCGGATCACTCGTCACATAGGGGTCGCCGGCGACGTCGTAGATATAGTTCCAGACGGCAGAATCCTTCTGGACCTCGGCAGTCGAAATCCAGCCCAAGAACTTATAGCCAGGCACAGCCATCTCGTCATCGGTCGGAGAGGCTTCGAGTGTCAGATTGGGATTGACGTCACCCTCCTTTCCGTGCTCGGGCGTGTCGTCTACCGTCTGCTCGGTATGGATAAACGGATATTTATAGGTGTAGGTGCTATCGGAGCCCAGCAGCAACGGAGCCTCATAACGTCGCGTGACGCTCTTAACCGAGGCATCGTCCTTGCCATAAAAGCTGACGCTTGTCGTCACCATGGCGCGCATGTAATACTCCGAATCGATGCCAATCTCGCTCTGAACGGGGTTGCCCACGCAGGTCCAGTATCCGCCTTGGCGCTCGAGGGTCCAGAAATTTAAATGGTATCGCTCACTCGCCGGCCTAAAGTAAAACTTCAGCGCTCCTGCGACCCACTCGTCATCCAGCGTGCCCGAACCCGGGAAATCCGTATCGGCAATGACATTTTTCCGGGTATCCGCACCTGTATCGTTTTTGACCGTATGCGAATACGCCTTCAAAGGCGCCACGATGAGTGTATCTGCCCCAAAGCGCCCCTCATTGCATTCGTCCTTATAGTTTTCCTTCAGTCCGTGATCGACGTGCTCGGGACCCCAGTGCACGATATTCTCTCGCACGTAGCTCGATCCGACCTGCTCGTTAAACGAGGTTTGGTACCCGTTCCACACAGAGCAGAGGAGTCTAGAATCCTTATAGGCGTCGTTCGTCATCGACTTGACGTAATAGTCCACACGGTACTCAAAGCGTGCGGTATAGGTATGCGGAACGGTCAGGTCCACGTTGCCGGGAAGCTTGTAGCTCGGATCGCGGCTCACGCGAACATCAACCGGGGATCCATCGGCAGCCTGCTTGTTTTCATACCAACCCAGGAAACGATAGCCGTCGGGCAGCTGGCCCTCCTCGGATATAGCTTTACCGGATACGTCGAGCACCTGTACGGTATACGCGCTTGTGCCATCTTCTGCAGTCTCAACCTTAACGTCAGTTTTGCCCACACCGTCGCGCCGAGTCTGATCGTCGGTTGCATCCTGCTCATTGCCCTCAAACACCGTCATGATGTTCGACACATAGTCGCTGTACACCGGATAAAAATCGGTAGGGCCAAGCACAGTGATCTCGGTGCCGGCAGGATAGAACGCACCGGCGTTTTTTAGCTCGGCAAGCTCAGTCGAGGTAATGGCCGCATAGCCGCCATGCATACCTTCCTCGCTGCTAGGCTGCGTGGTCCAGCCGATAAATGTCGCGGTAGCGGAAAGCCCCTCGCGGTCTTCGGGAGCCGCGGGCGTCAAACCAACGCCGTAGCGATACCAATCAGTGGACTTGTCGTGCGCGGCACCGGTTTTCCAATCAAGCGTCTTGCCCTTAACGTTATAGAACAGTACCTGCGCCTCGTATGAAGCGATAAAGAGGTCGTTACCCTTGAAGCCGAATTTTTCATCGACGCCGCTTCCGTTGTCGGCGATGTAGGTCGAAGCCTTATCGTGGACCGTGTTCTCCTCGACGCGCTTGTCAGCAGCGACAGCAGCAGCATCGGTCTTGCCGTCAAACCAGCTGTTGTCTTGTCCAATTCGATTCACACGCACATCGGGCTCACGGAACCAGCCCATAAAGCGGTAGCCGCCGTTGGCCTCGGTCAAACCCTCTGGCTTTGCGGAGGTATCCTGCTTAAACGTTACCGATGTATCGCCCTGGGCCAGGCCTTGGGCCGTTCCCGCCAGCACGGCGCTCACGGCAAAGGCGTACGGATCCGAGGTCGCCTGGTCTTTGCCAAGTTTGGTCTTCTCGATTGTCGCGGTGCCCGCACCGGGAAAATCGATCGTCGCCTTAACGCTTTGGCCATGCACGGGAATTTTCAGCTTGTAATCCATCGCCCACTCATTGGGGTGCGGGGCACCCAGGGCCTTGTCGTTAGCGGTCGAGCGCATGGTGCCGGCACAGAAGTCGTAGTCGTGCTCTTCCCACAGCTCGCGCGTGGTGTAGCGTTCGTCATCCCACGGACCATAGCCATCGCCCTTGATGGTGCCGTCGCCGCCAAACGAGGGGATTTTCTTTTTGGCAGGGTTGCCCTGGCTGCTGCCGTTTAGGCTCACGCTCGGCTTAAAGTAGCACTCGGTGACCGTGGCATCATCCTTGTTGGCACGCGCGGCAATGCCGCCCAGGTTCACGTCGTTTTGAATAATGGGGATCACGGCGATGGGGTTGTACTGGCGCGAGCTCAAGTCACCCGCAAAATGGCTTCGAACGAGCTCGTTGCCCTTTTCGGTTAGAATACGACCCGCCAAGCCACCCGTCCACGCACGCGTCACGGCGACGACGCCCACATATGACGCGGCATAGCTGTAGCACTGCGCCGTCGAGAAGCAGTCGATAATCTTGGCGTTACCCGCCATGCAGCCCACAAAACCCGAGGCGTACACGTTGTTGCCGCCCAGGGCGCCAATGGCCACGTCGTACTTATTGGTGACGTCGGTCATGCCAATCGAGCCATCGTCTTTGCGCGTAGGCGTAACGCGGCAGTACTCAATCGTCGAATTTGTAACGTAGCCGGCAAACGCCGCCATATACAGACCCTCACCGCCGAGCGCCTGCACGCCCGAGGTCGTATTGTTGACGGCACGGCCGCCACGGACCTCGCAGTTGTAGAGGGTGCAGCCGTCGAGCTCGCCGGCGATGAGACCGCCCTCAAAGCCTGCGTTGGTAATGAGGTTGAGAGCATTGTTGGCGCAGGTCACGTGCAGCGTGCTCTCCATGACCATAACGTTTTCGAAGCGCGTATTGACGGCCTTGCCCACGATAATGCCACCGCGGAAGTCCGCCCACACGTTGGCGTCCTTAACCAGGAAGTTTTTGATGGTGGCACCGTTGGTCTCGGCAAAAAATCCCGTATCGCGCTCGGGGTCAAAAGCGTCTTTATCGTAGTTCAGGCCCTCAACGGTGTGGTTTTGACCATCGAACACGCCCTTAAACGGATGCTCCTTGTTGCCAAACGACAGATGCTTAACGGTGTACGAGACAATGGTCTTCATGTCGTCATCATTAAGCACGATATCGTTATCGAGATAAACGTGCCAGCCGGACGTATCGCGCTCGCGCGACAGCGCCACATACGACAAAAAGTCAGCCTCGCTTTTGATGTGGAATTCGTTTTTGTTCTCGGGCACGTCCTCGGCATGCACCACCGTTGGCAGTGCCATAACGCAGCAAAGGGCAATCGCTGCGACGGCAACCAGCCTGCTAAGCATACCCCGGTTCATATTCTTGATCTTCATAGGCTAGTTCGCCTCCGGCCAACCCACAACGTCAAGTACGTCGAGGGCGGTATCGCTTGTCTGCTGGTTTTTGGCCTGCACGGCCTGAACATCGATATCGAGCCTGAATGAGCCGCCGCGCGCGGCATCGTGGTAGTCGCCCACAAAGCGCAGCGAGTCCATGAGGCTTTCCGTCATGGCACCGGGGTCGAGCGTGCCGCCACGCCCGGCCAATCCGCGGTAGTAGTACCACCCATCGCCGCCATCGATCCACGGGGACCCCTCGCCCGCGTTCACATGAAACGCAACGCTGCCCGAAGCATCCGCGCTCGAACCGTCGGGCGCCACCGACGTCATGCGCAGACGCGCGCGAACGTACTCAGGCTGCGTGCCAGCGTTCTCCACGCGCACAATGCGGCTGATGTCAGAGCCCCCGGCCTTGGTGTCGGGATAGTCCCCGTGCTCGTTGGGCTCAAACGGAATCTCCTCGCCCTGCTCGTTGAGGGTGTATTCGCAGACTCGTACCTTCACGCTGCCAAACGATAGAACGTTGTTCGCCGGAACCATATCAACGGTAAAAGCCAGCGTGCCACACAGGCATGCCAGGGCCAACAGCGCCATCGCGGCAAGCGCCAAGGTGCGTTTCTGATTGTCGGAAAGATTATTGAGCATTACGTTCGCCAGTCGTCGATAAAAAGGGGGACCGAGATCCCAGCCCGAATATAGGGGTGG